>JALYPW010000492.1 GCA_030856145.1 Chloroflexota bacterium
GGTTGTTGAGCGGCTGCTGCGGCGTCAGCGACACGCCCGCGGTCTGGGTGTGGAAGCGCATCCAGGTGGAGCGCTCGTTCTCGGCCCGGTAGCGCTCGGTCATGAGCTTGTACCAGATCCGGCGCGACGCCCGGAACTTGGCGATCTCCTCGAAGAAATCCGAATGGGAGTTGAAGAAGAAGCTGAGACGCGGGGCGAAGTCGTCGACCCGGAGGCCGCGCTCGAGGGCGGCCTCGACGTAGGCCATCCCGTCGGCGATCGTGAACGCCAGCTCCTGGATCGCGGTCGAGCCGGCCTCGCGAATGTGGTAGCCGCTGATCGAGATCGTGTTCCAGCGCGGCATCTCCCTGGTCCCGAACTCGATCGTGTCGGTCACGAGACGCATCGACGGCTCGGGCGGGAACAGGAATTCCTTCTGGGCGACAAACTCCTTGAGGATGTCGTTCTGGAGCGTGCCCTCGAGGGCAGCGCGCGGCACGCCGGCCTTCTCGGCGGCGACGATGTACATCGCCCAGATCGGCGCGGCCGGGCTATTGATGGTCATCGACGTGCTGACCTTGTCGAGCGGCAGGCCGGCAAGGAGGACCTCCATGTCGGCCAGGCTGCTGACGGCGACACCGCACGTTCCGAACTCGCCCTCGGCCTCGGGATCGTCCGTGTCGTAGCCATACAGCGTCGGCATGTCGTAGGCGATCGAGAGGCCGGTCTGGCCGGCGGCAAGGAGCGAGCGGAAGCGGTCGTTCGTGTCCTCGGCGGCGCCGAAGCCCGCGAACATCCGCATCGTCCAGGTCCGGCTGCGGTAGCCGGTCGGGTGGATGCCCCGGGTGAACGGCGGCTCGCCCGGCAGGCCAACGTCGCGCAACGGATCGAAGTCGTCCCAGCGCCCCCCCTCGCGGCGCAGACGATCGCCACGGTGGTCGACGAGGGTCGGTCCGCCGCCACCGACCGGACCGCCGTCCGGCGAGGACAGCCACGACCAGGGGCCGTACAGCCGGTTGATCGGGGTGTCGCTGATCGTGCTGAACCGGGGCTGTCGCTCCGGGGCGCGTTCGAGGGCGGAGGCGAGGCGCTGCGCCTCCCAGGCGCGCTTGCGAGCCGACCACGTCATGAGGCGGACGTTAGCACGAGGCGCCGGCGGGCTTGCCCGACGCTGGGTCAGTCCAGGCGTTGGGCGTCAGCGGGATCGCCCCTGCCCGGGGTCACGGTGCGCGGTGGCGCCGTCCGGGAAGCGGTCAGGTCGTTTGCCTTGGTCTTCGAGCGGTTGCGGACCGATCGGATCAGGAGGACTGCCTCGGCGAGCGTGACAATCGGCAGGAGCCGGCGCGGCAGGACGCGGAGCAGGAGGAGTCGAGCGGCGGTCTTCAGCATGGGCACATGTTCGGTCGCCGCCGTCCGCGCGGGCCCGACACCAGGCACCACCCTCGTATCACCTTTGTTGCGATCTGCGAGGTCATCCCGAGGCATCGTCCCCATAGGCATCGACAGCGGCCCGGACGTCGAGCTCGTGGGCATCCTTGGTCTCGACACGCCGGATCGAGTTGGCGACGAGGGCGACCGCGATCTGACCGTTTCGCTCCCAGACGACGATCGTCTGATACGACTCGCCGTTGAGCACATCGATCCGCCGACCGCTGATCTGGTCCGTCACCGAGTAATCGGCGGCCGTCACCGACTCGACCTTCTTGCCGGCCCGCGCCCCGGTCTCGTAGAACTCGGCAACCCAGCCGGGCTCGAGGGCCGGGCCGTTCGGGTCGGTGAAGACCGCGAGGCTGACGCCGCTGTCACTGCCCACCTCCCACGTCGCGCCGGCGAAGCGCAGCTCCTCGACGCCGTGAGTCGCCAACGTCCCGAGGCCGGCCGGCGTGCAGGCTCGGCCCGAATCGAGCGCACTCGGTGGTGCGCCGCGGAGCTCGGTCGGCACGACGGCTTCGAGCTCCGGATACGCCGCCGTCGTGCTGCCATCCGTCGTGCACGGTCCGGTCGGGTCGAACGGCTGGCCGCCGCAGCCGGCGAGGATGGCCGCGAGCAGCGTCGCCAGGCCGAGCCGCACGTGACGACGGCCGCCAGTGGCCCGTCCCGGTCGGCGCGTGGCGGATCGATGGCGCGGGCGGGGGGACATGAAGGCGATGATACGGCGCGATGCCGCTCGACCCGCTCGACCCGCCCCGCTACCGCCTCCGCGCGACCGACCTCCTGCCCGCGACGGCCGACCTCGTGATCGTCGGGGCCGGCGTCGTCGGCTGCGCGACCGCCTTCCGGGCTGCCCAGGCCGGCCTTCGGACGGTCGTGATCGATGCCCGGCCGC
>JALYPW010000395.1 GCA_030856145.1 Chloroflexota bacterium
CCGTCGTGGTCGCCATCGACGCTCGCCGCAGGGCCGGCGCGGCCGAGGGCTGGGAGGTCGGCGTCAAAGGCGGGCGCGAGGCGACCGAGCTCGAGGCGGTCGCCTGGGCCCAGCGAGCGGTCGCGCTCGGGGCTGGCGAGCTGCTCGTGACGTCGATGGATCGCGACGGGACTCGGTCCGGCTACGACACCGAGCTGCTTCGGGCGATCGCCGACCGGGTCGAGGTGCCCGTGATCGCGTCCGGCGGCGCCGCCGGACCCGCCGACTTCGTCGCGGCCGTGCGCGACGGCCACGCCGACGCGGTCCTCGCCGCCTCGATCTTCCATCGCCGGATCCACTCGATCGCCGCCGTCAAGCGGGCCATGGCCGACGCCGGACTGCCCGTCCGGCTGGTGCCGGAGGCCGCCGCGTGACGCTCCTGCCGCCGGCGCCCCCGCTCCAGCCGCTCTGGGGCCCGAACGGCCTCGTGCCGGCGGTCGTGCAGGATGCCGCCGACGGGAGGGTGCTGATGCTTGCGTGGATGGACGCCGAGGCGCTCGCGGTCACGCTCGAGACCGGGATCGTCCACTTCCACTCGCGCGCCCGCGACCGGCTGTGGCGCAAGGGCGAGACGTCCGGCCACGAGCTCCGCCTGCTCGATCTCGCGCTCGACTGCGACTCGGACGCGCTTCTGCTCCAGGTCGACCCGATCGGCCCGACCTGCCATCGCGAGACTCGGTCCTGCTTCGACTCCAGCGGCACCCCGGCAGCGCCCACGACCCAGGGCTTCGGCTGGCTCGAGAGCCTCTGGTCGACGATCGCGTCGCGCGCCGCAGAGCATCCAGCCGGCTCCTACACGACGTCCCTGCTCGATGGCGGGGTCGATGTCGTCGGCCGCAAGGTGACCGAGGAGGCGACCGAGGTCCTGATCGCCGCCAAGGACGACGCGGCCGCCCAGGTTGCCGCCTCGGATCGGGCGTTGACCCGCGATGCCCTTGCCGGCGAGGCCGCGGACCTCGTCTTCCACACGCTCGTGCTGCTGGCCGAGCGCGGAACCGCGCCGAGCTCCGTCATCGACGTCCTGCGCGGACGCCACCGCGGCTGAGCTCAACCAAGCCGAAGTCGCAGCTCGGTCAGGCGGCCCGCGCGCGGGGACCTCAGGCGGTGCGGCGGCCCACGGCGAGGCGTCGCTTTCCGGCGCGCACGACGAGCCACTCCCCGGCGACGGGCTGCGAGACCGAGCCATCCAGCGCGGCTATCCGCTCGTCACCGATCGTGAGTCCGCCCTGGGTGATGGCTCGGCGCGCTTCGCCGTTCGAGGCGAATAGCCCGGACGCTGCCGCGATCGCGAGCGGACCGCCGGCGACGTCGGCATCGCTGAATGTGAAGCCGCCGACCGACTCGTGGAGGGTCGCAAGGATCGAGGCGTCCCGAATCGGCTCGCCGGAGAACGCGGCCGCGCTCACCCGCTCTGCGTGAGTGCGGGCGTCCGCGCCGTGGGCTCGCGCGGTCACGTCACGGGCGAGCGCGCGCTGGGCCTCGCGCGCCTCGGGCCGTGCGTCGGCATCGCGCTCCAACCCCTCGATCACGTCAAGCGGCAGGAGCGTGAACCAGCGCAGGTATGTCCCGACGTCGCGGTCATCGATGTTCAGCCAGTACTGGTAGAAGGCGTAGGGCGATGTCTTCGACCCGTCGAGCCAGATCGTGTCGCCACCAGCCGTCTTGCCGAACTTGGTTCCGGACTGCGATAGGAGGAGCTTGTACGCCAGGCCATGGGCATGCCCGCCGCCCCCATCTGCGCCGGCGTCGGCAGCCGCGGCAACCTCGGCCCCGGGATCCCCACTCCCCTCCCCGGCCCGCCGCCGGATCAGCTCGAGCCCGGCCGTGATATTGCCCCACTGATCGGCGCCGCCCATCTGGAGCTCGACCCCCATCGTCCGGTGGAGGTGCTCGAAGTCGGTCGCCTGGATCAGCATGTAGCTGAACTCGGTGAACGAGAGGCCCCGGTCCAGCCGGACCTGGACGGAGTCCTTGGCCAGCATGTACGGAATCGTGAAGTGCTTGCCGACGTCGCGCAGCCAGTCGATCAGACCGATCCCGCCGAGCCAGTCGAGGTTGTTGACCATGAGCGCGCCGGTTTCGCCGCTGAAGTCGAGAAAGCGCTCGAGCTGACCGCGGATGGACACGACGTTCGCCGCAAGTGTCTCGACATCGAGCAGATTGCGCTCGGCCGACGTCCCCGAGGGATCGCCGATCATGCCCGTCCCGCCGCCGACGAGGGCGACCGGCCGGCCGCCGTGGCGCTGGAGCTGGACGAGGCCCATGATCGGCACGAGGTGGCCGATGTGGAGCCACGGCCCGCTCGGATCGAAGCCGTTGTAGCCGGCGATCGGGCGACCGGTCGCGAGGCGACCCGGTAGACCGGGCGTCGTCGCATCAAGCATCCCCCGCCACTCGAGCTCGTCGAGCAGGCCGTCGAGACTCCCGGGCACGCTTGCCGAGCCTCCGTCCGGGCCGCCGCCTAACGTCACAGCAGCGTCGGTCGAGCCGTCACGACGGGCAGAGAAGAGGGGCGGCTCACGGCCCCTATGCTATCGTGCGGCCCGACATGCAGACCAGTCTCGCGCGGCGCCAGCGTCATCGACGCAGCGTCCACCGCGGGCGGCCCCGCGGCTCATCCCCCGTCCGGATGATCGCCGTCGCCATTCCGATCATCGTGTTCAGCGTCTTCCTCGTGGTTGGCCTGACGGGCGTGGTCGGCGTCGCCGCCGCGTACAGCTATTACAGTCAGGGGCTGCCCGACCCCCGTGACACGCTCAGCAATCTCACCTTCGACCAGCAGACCCAGGTCACCGACCGGACGTCGAAGGTCGAGCTCGCCCGGCTCGGTGAGTTCAAGCGCGAACTCGTGGCATTCGACGCGATCCCCGCCGAGATGCTCGATGCCACGACCGCGATCGAGGACAAGGACTTCTGGTCGAACCCGGGCTTCGACCTGCCGGCCTTCGTGGCGGCCACGCTCGACACGATCAGCGGCCGGCCACGGGGCGGCTCGACGATCACCCAGCAGCTGGTCAGGGCCCGGCTCCTGCCCGAGAGCGCGTTCGCCGATGGCCGCGAGGAGCGCAAGATTCGCGAGATCATCCAGTCCCTCCGCCTGACCGAGGCATACCCCGGCGAGGCGGGCAAGGAAGAGATCATCACCGCGTATCTCAACCAGAACTTCTACGGCAACCAGTCGTACGGGATCAAGGCCGCCGCCCACACCTACTTCGACAAGGAGCTCAGCGAGCTGACCCTCGCCCAGGATGCGCTGCTGGCGGCCATCCCCCAGTCGCCGACGAAGTTCGATCTCGTCAAGAACGCCGAGGAGTCGTGCACGGTGACCGTCGCCGAGGGCGAGGACTGCCCGACTGCGAAGGTTGTCCTCACGGTCCCCGACACCTCCGAGGTCGTGATCCGGCGGAACTACGTCCTCGACCAGATGAAGACCCGCAGCCCGCTGTCGGGGACGAAACACACAGTGGACGAGTACGAGGCCGCCAAGAGCGAGCCGGTCGTCCTCGCCCCGCAGTCGGGCGTCCGCTGGCTCGCCCCGCACTTCGTGTGGCAGGTCCGCAACCAGTTGGGCGACATCCTCTGCCCGGACGTCTCGGTCGACGAGTGCGCGGACATCGACACCGGCGGCTACCGGGTCACGACGACCCTCGACTGGAAGATGCAGGCGACCACCGAGAAGTGGCTGTTCGCCGCGGCCCGGGCGCCCAACCTCTCGAACACCCGAACCCGCCTGAAGAACCTGAAGATCCCGGCCAAGGACTACGGCTGGCTGGAGAACCTGCGCGGCAAGAACATCCACAACGGAGCCGCCGCCGTGATCGACTATCGGACCGGCGAGGTCCTCGCCTACGGCGGATCGGCGAGCTACACGTCCAACGGGACGAAGAAGTTCCAGCCCCAGTTCGACGTGCTGGCCGACGGCTGGCGCCAGCCGGGATCCTCGATCAAGCCGATCAACTACGCGATCGGGATCGAGGACAAGACCATGACCGCGGCCACGCTGTTCATGGACGTGACCACGGACTTCGGCGGGAAGCCCGCGTTCATCCCGACCCAGGCCGACAAGCTCGAGCGCGGGCCGGTCCGGCTCCGCTCGGCGCTCCAGTTCTCGCTGAACACGCCGTCGATCAAGGCAGGGCTCATGAACGGCCTCGATCGCTTCTACGACCGCTCGAAGGACTTCGGGATCAAATGGATCCCGAAGTCCGTGCCGGTCGTGTCGATGGGTATCGGCACGATCGAGATCCACCCGATCGAACTGCTCGGGGCATACGGCGCGATTGCCAATGGCGGCAAGTTGATGCCGCGAACGACGATCCTCCAGGTCGCCCGGGCCGACGGGACCGTGATCTGGCCGGACCCGGCCCTGAAGCCCAAGGCGAAGACCGTGATCAGCCCGCAGGCGGCGTATATCGTCACGGACATCCTGAAGGGCAACACCGAGCCCAAGACGAACCCGTTCTGGGGCGAGTGGGCGATCTACGAGGGCGGGACCCGGCGGCCGGCTGCCTACAAGACCGGAACGACCAACGATAACAAGGACGTCCATGCCTATGGCTTCCTCGCACCGCCGAAGGACGCCAAGGCGCCGGCCCTGGCCGTCGGGGTCTGGATGGGCAACAGCAACAACGAGCCCAACCGCGACACGCTGTCGCTCGGCTCGTCGGCGCCGCTCTGGTCGCGCATCCTGACCGAAGTCAGCAAGGGCACGCCGATCGCCGACTTCCGCCAGCCCAAGGGTCTCGTGACCGCAACAGTTGATGCGTTCAGCGGCCTCAAGCCCGGTCCGTTCACCTCGAAGACCGTCAAGGAGCTGTTCATCGCCGGTACCGAGCCCACTCAGTCCGACGACCTGCGCCGAACGGTGAACATCGACTCGGCGAGCCGACTCCTCTGGCGGGAGGGCTGTGTCGGGCCGATGCGCACGGTCGGCGCGCTCGATCTCAGCCAGGTCGAAGCTGCCTGGCCGGCCTGGCAGCGTGCGGACAATCGCTGGACGGCCAGGGCGGCCCGCGGCGCCGGCGTGGGCGGCGGCCCGAAGGGCTCCCGGACCTCCTACCTGTACGGTTCCGGCTTCTATCCGTTCGGCCGGTCATGGGGCGGGATCTTCGCGCCGACCGGGCTCTGCCCGCTTGCCCCACCGCCGAGCGAGCCGCCCCCGTGCGGCAATCTGTTCGGGCTGTTCTGTCCTTCGGTCCCGCCCGGCCCAGATCCGTCGGGGATCCCGACTCCGACGAAGCCTGCGAGGACACCGAAGCCGTAGGCGGGCGCCGCGTCGAGGTGCGTTCGCGGGTTCGGGCCTGCGCTCAGAGCTTGACGATCGTCGCCCCGTCGCCGCCTTCACCGCGTTCGCCGGGCCGGGTCGATGCCACGAGGGGATGGCCGGCCGCGCGCGTCCGGACCGCGTCGCGGAGCGCCCCCGTCCCGAGCCCATGGATCACGACGACCTTGTCGAGGCCCGCCAGGCCGGCATCGTCGAGGTAGCGGTCGAGGGCCTCGAGGGCCTCCTCGACCCGGGCGCCCCGGATGTCCAGCGACGACGCCACCGACCGCGCCCGCTGGAGTTGAATCGCCCCGATCCCATTGTCCCGGTCGCGCGTTCCGGGCCGGCCGATCCGGGCAATGTTGCCGATGGTCCGGTCCGGATCCGGCGGCGGCGCCGGCTCGAAGACAGGATCGAGATCCTCGGTCGCGACGCTGACTCGCATGTCGCCTGCCTCGAGCGTCGCCCGCGTGTCACCCTTTTCGAGGGCCGTGATCCGACCCTCCCAGCCGCCCGTCCGGCTCCGGGCCAGCTCACCCAGCCGCCAGACATGGGGCGCGTCCGGGAGCACCGGCGGCGCGTCGTCGTCGGGCGGGGCGTCCACGAGACGATCGAGGTGGGCCTCGACGCGGGCGACCGCGGCATCGAGCGAGGGCGCGGTCACGGTCTCGCGCTCGAGGGCCTGGCGCGTGG
>JALYPW010000495.1 GCA_030856145.1 Chloroflexota bacterium
TCGCCGGCACCGAGGAGCTGTACGTCGGGCGCCGGATGGTCTCGCGGATCCTGCCGCCCACGACGGTCGCCGGGCTGCTCGGACCGGGCTGGGGCGGCACCCGTCCGGCCGCGGGCACGCGCGCCGAACTGGATCTCGCACGCAATCTGAGCGCCCAGCTGGCAGCGATCCTCGGGCCGGTCGTCGAGGAGCTGTGGCCCCAGACCGTGGATCCGCCGACGCATCCTCGCCGCCTCCGCCGCCGGCTGACCTGGCTCTTCCTGCGACCCGGCCGCCTCGATCGCGATGGCTGAGTCGCGATCGCCGCCGGCCTCGTGGACGATCGGCTGACCGCAGACGCGACCCGGGCCTGAGCGGTACGCACCGGCGGCGATCGCCGGGCTATCCTCGGAACCATGCAGTACGCCGAAACGATCCTCGCGCTCGTCGGTCGGACGCCACTCGTCCGGCTGAGCCGGGTGACCCGCGAGCTCGGCCCTGAGGATCGCCAGCCGCTGATCCTGGCCAAGCTCGAGATGCTCAATCCGGGCGGCTCGGTCAAGGATCGCATCGGGCTGCCGATGATCGAAGCGGCCGAGCAGGCCGGGCTCCTCAAGCCGGGCGGGACCATCATCGAGCCGACCTCGGGCAACACCGGCCACGGCCTCGCCATCGCCGCCGCCCTGAAGGGCTACCGCTGCATCTTCGTCATGGCCGACAAGCAGTCGACCGAGAAGCAGGCGCTGCTCCGGGCATACGGTGCCGAGGTCGTCCTGTGCCCGACGAACGTGGCGCCCGAGTCACCCGAGTCGTATTACTCCGTCGCGGCCCGGCTGGCCCGCGACATCCCGGGTGCGTTCAAGCCGGACCAGTACTGGAACCTCGAGAACCCCACGGCCCACGAGCGAACGACCGGACCCGAGATCTGGGATCAGACGGCCGGCGAGCTCACCCATTTCGTGGCCTCGGTCGGGACCGGCGGCACGATCTCCGGGGCCGGCCACTACCTGCGTGAGAAGAACGCCGGGATCGTGATCGTCGGGGCGGACCCGGAGGGTTCGATCCTGTCCGGCGATACGGCCCGGCCGTACCTGACCGAGGGTGTCGGGGAGGACTTCATGCCCGGCACCTACGACCCTGCGGTCGTGGACCGCTGGGTCCGGGTCAGCGATCGCGACGCGTTCGCGGCGGCGCGCCGGCTGACCCGCGAGGAGGGGATCCTCGCCGGCGGCTCGTGCGGGACCGCGCTCGTGGCCGCGCTCACCGTCGCGCGCGAGCTCACCGAGGCGGGCGAGGGTGCCGGCAAGGTGATCGTCGTGCTCCTGCCGGACAGTGGCCGGAACTACCTCTCCAAGCTCTACAACGACGAGTGGATGCGGGTGAACGGGCTGCTCCCGACGACGGGCGGGGTCGCGCGCGTCGCCGAGCTCCTGTCCGGGCGGCATCACGGCCCCGAGCGGCCGGCGGTCGTCGTCGCCCGGACGACGCAGCGAGTCGGCGAGGCGATCGCCACGCTCCAGGAGTACGGGATCTCGCAGATGCCGGTCTCCGAAGACGCCGAGGGTGACGCGGTCGCCGGGATCGTCGGCTCGATCAGCGAGCGCTCGCTGCTGGAGAAGGCCTACCGCGACCCGACGATCGTCGAGCGCACCGTGGGCGAGGTGATGGACGGGCCCCTGCCGCTTGTTGAAGCATCGGCCACGCTCGACGAAGCGTTCGCGCTCCTCAGCGGCGGCTCCCCGGCTGTGGTCGCGGTCCGCGGCGAGCAACCGGCCGGGGTCGTGACGAAGCTCGACCTCCTGGAGTACCTCTCGCACCTGTCGCGCGGCTGAGGCTGGGCGCGGGCGGCGCGGCGCGGGGCCTCGCCCAGCCCGACGACAACGCGGTCCGTCCGGTCGCCGTCGCCCAGCACGACGGATTCGGGGTCGTTGCGCACAAGCGGAACGACTCGGACGCGGACGCGGTCGTGGCGATCGATTCGTCCTGGCGGAGTTCGTTGCGATCGAGGGATTCGTTCCGCATGGGTTGAACGATCGCCAACACGGCATCATGGGCACCCCTCCTGGCGGCGCACGCTTTCGGCGAGGACCGCGCGAATCCCTCACTCACCCTCCGGGCGGCCGACGTCCGTCCCTGCCAGCCACGCCGTGATCGCACCGTGCCGGCGAGGGCTGATCGTGTACAGGACGCCTCGGCCGTCGCCGGGCACGTCGTGGCGGTCCACGAGCCCGGCATCCTCCAGGAGGCGCAGCTGGCGAGCGATCGCAGGGCGACTCAGCGACAACGCGCGGGCGAGCCGCGACGGCCGATGAGGGCGCATCGCGAGCGTCGCCACGATCCGGCGGCGTGTCGGGTCCGCGAGAAGCGCCACTCCGGATCCGTTTCGTTTCATCGGCCAAGGATCGGCCGAGCCGCTCAACGCTGGCTTACGCGCACGCGGCGCGACGGTGTGCACCCGTTGGATGCCATCATTGGGCCGATGAGTCCGTCCGATCCTCACGACGCCTTCGAGACCCTCGCGGTCCACGCCGGGGCCGAGCCTGACGAGATCACGGGCGCCGTCTCGCCGCCGATCTACCAGACCTCGACCTATGCCCAGGACGGGGTCAACAATCCGCGCCGCGGCCACGACTACGCCCGCTCGATCAATCCGACGCGGGACCGCCTGGAACGGGCGGTCGCGGCCCTCGAAAGAGGGTCCCACGGTATTGCGTTCGCCAGCGGATCGGCCGCGACAGCGGCGATCGCCCAGCTGGCCGCGAGCGGCGAGGAGATCGTCGTCGGCGACGACGTCTACGGAGGGACGTACCGCTACCTCGAGAGAGTCCATCGCCCGGGTGGGGCGGGGGAGGCTCGCTACGCCGACCTGTCGGCCGGCCCGGACGTCCTGTGGGAGCAGCTGACCGCCGTCACGCGGCTCGTCTGGTTCGAGACCCCGTCCAACCCGAACCTGAAGCTGACCGACATCGCCGCCGCGGCGCGAACGATCCGAGAGCGAGCCGACCAGGCGGGCACGACCCGGCCGTGGCTTGTCGTCGACAACACGTTCGCCTCGCCCGCCCTCCAGAACCCCCTCGAGCTCGGCGCCGACATCGTGTTCCACTCGGCGACGAAGTACCTCGGCGGTCACTCCGACACGATCCTCGGGATTGCAGTGACCCGCGACGACGCGATCGCCGAGCGCCTCCACTTCCTCCAGAACGCGATGGGCGGCGTACCCGGCCCGCTCGACTGCTTTCTCGTCCTGCGCGGCCTGCGGACGCTCCACATCCGGGTCGAGCGGCACGTCGCCAACGCCACCGCGATCGCGACGTTCCTCGCCGGCCGCGACGACATCGAGCGGGTCTTCTACCCGGGTCTCGCCGACGGTCCCCACGCCCACCCGGGCGCGGCGCTGGTTGGCGAGGGGCGCCAGATGCGGGGCGGCGGCGGGATGATTTCGTTCATCCCGCGGGCCGCGGCGGG
>JALYPW010000417.1 GCA_030856145.1 Chloroflexota bacterium
GTTGTGACGATGGCCCGACCGGTGTCCTGCGCGAACGGCGCCCGACCCTCGACCTCGGCGATGATCCGGGCCAGCCGCCCCGCGGCGCCGGAACGCCCGGCCGCGTCGAGCACGCCACGCCCGCTCCCGAACGCCGCGAGCAATGCGCCGAAACCGGCCGGTCCAAGCCCCTCTGCCGACAGGAGAATCGCCCACCCCTCGGGCTCGCTCGGCTCCTCGATGTCGGCTGCATTCGCCATGTTCAACTCGCTTCGCGGCTGTCGAATCGCGCCGCCGGCGAGCGAAAGCGGGCCGCCTCGTCGAGATGAACCGTCTCGACCCGGACGGCTCCGGCGAGATCCGCAATCGTGCGGGCGACCCGCAGCACGCGCTCGGTCCCCCGCCCGGTCAGCGATTCGAGATCGGCGAGCGCCACGGCGCGGGCCGTGCTCGTCGGCGTCAGGCCGGTCGCCGCGCGCAGGGCCCGGCCGGTCAGCCGGCCGTTCACGGTCCCGGACCGCGCGGCCTGGACACCGCGGGCGGCTCCGATCCGGGCCGCGACCACCGCCGACTCTTCGGGTTCACGCCCCGCGATCAGGGCCGCCGGCGGGACGCGACCCATCGTCACCCACAGGTCGATCCGGTCGCGGAGCGGCCCGGAGACGCGGCCTGCGTAGCGCTCTGGCATGCCCGGCGTGCAACGACAGCGATCCGTCCCATCGCCGGCGAACCCGCATGGGCAGGGGTTCATCGCCGCAACCAGCTGGAACCGGGCCGGGAAACGCGTCGCGCGACCGACCCGGGCGATCGAGACATGGCCGTCCTCGAGCGGCTGGCGGAGCGCCTCCAGCACGTCCCGTCCGAACTCGGGCAGCTCGTCGAGGAAGAGGACGCCGTGGTCAGCGAGCGTGACTTCGCCCGGCGACATGCGCGGCCCGCCGCCGACCATGGCGGCATACGACAGGGTGTGGTGGGGAGCCCGGACCGGTGCCTCGCGGCGCAGCCGATCGATCCGGGCCTCGCCGGCGACCGAGGCGACGATCGTCGCCGCCAGCGCCTGGACGTCGTCGAGCGGAGGCAGGAGGCGCGGGATCGTCCGGGCGAGGAGGGTCTTGCCGGACCCGGGTGGCCCGATCAGGAGAAGGCCGTGGCCGCCGGCCAGGGCGATCTCGAGCGCCCGCCGCGCCTCGAGCTGACCGCGGACCTCCGCCAGGTCCGGGATCCCGTCCCGCGCGGTGGCCGTCGCGATGAGCGCGTCGCCCGACCCGGCAGGTTCGACGGCCTCGCGGTCCGGGCCGGCCCGCTCGACACGTGGTGGCGACGGGCGGGTCGAGCGCCGAGCTCGGCGACGGACCGCATCGGCTGCCGCGCGGAGTGTCGCGACCCCGACGATCTCGATGCCCGGCACGAGACCCGCCTCGGCGACGGCATCGTCCGGGACGATGGCCCGCGCCACACCTCGGCGGGCGAGGGCCGCGACCATCGGGAGGATGCCCGGCACGGTCACGACGTCTCCGCCGAGCGACAGCTCGCCGATCAGGGCCAACCGGCCAGGCCCCGCGATCACCTGCTCAGAGCCGAGCAGGATCCCGATCGCGATCGAGAGATCGAGCGAGGCGCCGGCCTTGCGCAGGTCGGCCGGCCCGAGATTGACGGTGATCCGGCGCGGCGGATGGCTGAATCCGGCATTCCGGATCGCCCCTCGGACGCGCTCTCGCGCCTCCTGAAGCGCGGTGTCGGCCAAGCCGACGATCGTGAAGCCGGGCAGTCCGGGCGCGACGTCAACCTCGACCCGGATGATCCGGCCATCAAGGCCGACGAGAGTGGCGGACAGGAGGGTCGCGAGCACCGGGCCACGCTACGTGGCGGCGCTCACCGCCCGCTCAATCGCCGATCACCCGCGGCTCACCGCCGGGCAGCGACGGGGGACTCGACTCTAGCCGCGGAGGAGCGCCGGAGCTCCTGCCACGTTCGCCACCGGCGCCTTGTCCACGACCCGGGCGAAGTCCAGGAGGGAGCGCCCCAGGAGCGAGTCGGCCTTCGTGAACATGAACGGCGCACCCGAGTTCAGGGCGCTGATCGCGCCTCGGTACTCGTTCACGACCTGGTGGTCGATCGTCCGCTTCAGGGCACCCTCGGCGTTCTTGACGTTGATCCCGGTGAACGCGTTCGAGCGGTTGAGGACGAGCTGCACCTTCGAGGCCGAGTAGCCCAGGTGGCCGATCGTCTCGAGCACGAGCCGGACGTTCTTCAGGCACGACAGGTCGGCGGTCATCACGACGAGCATCGAGTCGGCTGCCTCGAGGATCCCGAGGTTGATGTCGTCGAGGCGCTTGTCGATGTCGATCAGCACATAGTCGTAGAGCGAGCGGAGCTGGTCGAGGATGAGCGGCATGTGGTCCTGGGTCACGAGCTCGGCCGTCTCGGGCGACGGGGGCGCGAGCAGCAGGTCCACTCCCGAGTCGTGCTTGACCATGACCTGCCGAACGAGGTCCTGGTCGATGTTCGGGGCGGTCACGATGTCGACGATCGACTTCTTGTCGAGGCCGAGGTCGAGGAAGACGCGGTGGTCGCCGAACTGGAGGTTGCCGTCGACGAGGGCGACCTTGCGGCCGAGCTCGCGATGGAGGGCGATCGCCAGGTTGATCGCGATCGTCGTCGTGCCGACCCCACCCTTCGCCCCGTAGAACGCGAGGACCCGGCCCAGCGGCGGCCGGCCGACCAGCGTCTCATGCGGCGCGAACCGGGCGAGCAGGCTCTTGATCCGGGCCATGAGCTCGGCCGGGTGGAACGGCTTGATCAGGTAGTCGTCGGCGCCGGCCCGCAGCCCGCGGACCTTCTGCTCGACCTCGCGCTCGGCGGTCAGCATGATGATCGGGACGTGGCCGGTCGTGCCTTCCTCGGTCCGGATCTTGGTCGCGACCTGATAGCCGTCGAGCTTGGGCAGCATGACGTCGAGGAGGATCAGGTCGGGCGCCTCGGCGCCCCACAGGCGGAAGCCTTCGGCGCCGTCGGACGCGATCACGACCTCGTAGCCTTCCTGCTTGAGCGTGTACTGAAGCAGTCGCTGGACGTTCGGGTCGTCGTCGACGACGAGGATCTTGGCCGCCATCAGTCTCCTTCCAGGCCCCCGGAAGCGGGAGTGAGTGTCGGCTCCCCCGACGTGTGGATTATAGGCACCACCTCGCGGGCGTCGAAGAATGCCTGACGGACGAATCGACTGACCCTTTCGTCCCATTGCGCCGGGCCCGCCGATCGTGCTTCGCCATGATCCGCGCCCGGTACCTCCCAGTGCTCGGCCGTGGGACCGGCGAGGGCGACGAGGCGGCGTCCGTCGGCCGCCGGAACGGTATGGTCAGCAGCGCCGTGGATCAGGAACAGAGGTAGCGGGGCCACGAGGCCCACGATCCGGGCCGGTTCCGTCGCCCGCAGGTCACCGCCGAGGCGCCGGCCGGCTGACCGGAATATCCGTCCGGCGAGGGCTCGCCGCAGCGGTCCGCCGATGGGCAGGCCCATCCGGTTCGCGATCGGGATCCGGAGGTCCGGAGCGACGGCCTCGGTCACGGCCCCGACGATCCGCGGCCTGGGCGCGCCGACATCGGCCGCCGGGGCCATCGGATCCACATCAGCCTGGGCGAGCGTCCCGTCGCCGAGAACCACGATCGAGGCGATCGCGACGATCCCGCCCATCGACGAGCCGGCCAGGACGACGCGCCGGATCCCGCGCGCGCCGAGCCAGGCCAGGGCGCCCGCGACGTCCTCGACCTCGTACAGTCCGAACGTGGTCGGTGCGTCGTCCGAGCCGCCATGACCGCGGAAGTCGAGACCGAGGACGCCGGCCGTCCGGCGCAGGGTCGGACCGAGCGCCACCAGGTCCGGGGCGACCGAGCCCGTCCATCCGTGCAGGAGGAGGATCGCCTCGTACGGATCGGGCTGCCACGGCGGGCCCGTATCGCCCGCGACCGGGCCCACCTCGGCCGGCAGCCAGCGGCCGGTGAGCTTCAGGCCGTCACGCGAGCGGAGCCGGATGACCTCCCCGCCGAGGGCATCGAGCGCGGGCGTCAGGGCTGCCTCGTCGGGCCCGGTCCGCGGCGCGTCTAGGAGCCGGTTGGCGACTCGGCCGATCACCGGGTGGATGCGCCGCCCTCGCCGGCCGGCGGGACGGTACCCGCGCCGGCGCTCATCCCCCGGCCGACGTAGCCGACGATCGGCTCGAGCATCTTGGTGAACTCGGTCGGGATGACGAACTTCGTGGCCGGGCTCGCGCCGAGGGCCTTGAGTGCCTCGAGGTACTGGAGCGCCATCGTCTTCTCGTCGATCCCGGCGGCGGCGCCGTAGATCCGGGTCAGCGCCTGGCTGAAACCCTCGGCGCGCAGGATCGCGGCCTGACGCTCACCCTCGGCCTTGAGGATCTCGGACTGCTTCTGGCCTTCGGCCACGTTGATCGCCGACTGGCGCGAGCCCTCCGACTCGGTGATGACCGCGCGCCGCGTCCGCTCGGCGGACAGCTGCCGGTTCATCGCGTCCTGGACGTCGCGCGGCGGAGTGATCTCGCGGATCTCGACGGTCGTGACCTTGCCGCCCCAGCGCTCGGTCTGCTCGTCGAGCTTGACTCGCAGGAGCTCGTTGATCTGGTCGCGCTTGGACAGGACCTCATCGAGGGAGATGTCGCCGATCACGGCCCGGAGCGTCGTCGTCGCCACGCCCTGCAGGGCGCCCGCGAAGTTCTCGACGTTGACCACGCTCTTGAGGGGGTCGACGATCCGCCAGTAGATCAGGAAATCGACGCTGATCGGAGCGTTGTCCTTGGTGATGGTCGTCTGGCTCGGGACCTCGATGAAGCGCTCCCGGACGTCGACCTTGACCGGCCGGTCGATGACCGGGACGAGGAAGCGCAGGCCCGGATCGCGGACCATGCGGTCGTTCGTGCGGCCCAGCCGGAACACGATCATCTTCTCGTACTGCTGAACGACCCGAACCGACAGGTACAGGATCACGAGCAGGACGACGCCGACGAAGGCGACGATTGCGAGGGCGACGGTGGTTTCCACGGAGGCTCCTTCGGGGTGTGTGCGCTCAGCCTAGCCGCGATGGCTCGGCTTCGACGATCGCGGTCAATCCGTCGCTGCCGACGACCCGGACCGCGGCACCGCGAGGCAGCGTCCGTCCGTCGACTGTTCGCGCGGACCATTCCTCGCCAGCGGCGTACAGCGACCCGACAGGATCGAGCGGCCGGCGGATCAGGCCGACCGTCCCGACCGCGACCGCCTGCGGCTGCAGGTCCACTGGACTGGCCATCGACCGCGTCCGGATCGCCGTCAGCGCGATCAGCCCGCCGAATGCCGCGGCCGTGGCGGCGGCGATCACGAGGAGGGGCAGGGCGACCTGGACCGAGGGGCCGAACCGATCCGCCTGGCTGTAGAGCGCCGATCCGCCGATCACGAACGCCGCGACACCGACGATCGTGAGCAAGCCGTGGCTCGGGATCGCCGGCTCGAGGGCCAGCATGACCAGGCCGATGACCACGAGCAGCAAGCCGGTCAGGTCGGTCGGCAGGTTCACGAACCCGACGGCGGCGAGGGCGATCGCGACCAGCCCGAGGATGCCCGTCAGCACGTTCGGACTGTTGATCTCGAACAGGACGGCGAGCAGGCCGAACGTGAAGAGCAGGAACGCGACGTTCGGGTCGGCAAGGAGCCGGAGGACGCCATCGAACGGGTTCGTCACCGCCTCCACGATCGGCGCGTCGGCGAGAGCCAGGACGACGTCCCGTCCCCCGACCTGGACGGTTCGGCCGTCGGCGGCCGCGACGACCTCCGCGATCGTCGATGCAAGCCCGTCCACCACGCCGAGGTCGACCGCGTCGGCGGCCGACGACGAACGCGCCTCGCGGACCGTCGCGGCCGCCCAATCGGCCGGACGGTGGCGGGCCTGGGCGATCGAAGTGGCCCACGCGATCGTGTCGTTCCGGATCTTGTCGCCGAGAGCGCCCGGGATGTCGTTGCCCGACGCATCGATCGGCGACGCCGCCCCGATCCGGGTGCCGGGCGCCATGAACGACAGGTTGGCCGCGAGGGTGATGAACGTCCCGGCGCTGGCCGCGAATCCGCCCGCTGGAGCGACCCACACGATCGTCGGCAGCGGCGCGCCGAGCAGCGTCCCGACGATCTCCTGCGTGGCGGCGAGGCTGCCGCCAGGGGTGTCGAGGCGGATGACCACGGACCGGGCTCCGGCGTCGGTCGCCGCGCCAATCCCATCGCGGAGCTGGTCGGCCATGACCGCGTCGACCTCGCCGCTCGCGGTCAGCACGATCACGGCTCCCGGCTCGGCCGCCCGGAGCGGCGCCGCGACGACGAGCAGGCCTGCGGCGGCGATCAGGATCGCCCCGACGATCCGGGCCTGTCTCCCCCGCTGGTGATCGGGATGGTGGCTCACCGGCGACCTCCTGGGGTCATCGTAGCGCCGCTTCGGCCTCAAGGAACTCAAACGCGATCCGGCTCCAGGTCTCGAGTCGATCGGCGACCGCAGCCACCTCGCCGGACGAGGCGAACCGTCCGCTCAGCTTTTCGGTCTCGCGGATCTCGACCGGCCGACCCGCTGCGTCGCCGACGTAGACCAGGCCGAGGTGAACCGCCCCGACCGGTGTGGAATCGTCATTGAGCAGGCCGACGAACCGGAACTCCGGCACGAAGTCCACGCGCAGTTCCTCGTGCCACTCCCGGGCGAGAGCCCCGCCCAGGTCGCCGTCGAGCCCGCCGTCCCCGGGGTTGACGTGGCCCCCGACGCCGATCGAGTAGCGGTCGTGGAGGCGGGCGTCGCCGCCGGCGTTCGTCCGCTTCATCAGGAACCAGGCGTCGCCGTCGCGCAGGACGGGATACGGGATCACCTGCTTCCAGGACGGATCGACCTCCATGGCCGAACGTGGAAGGAAGGCGCCGTGCCGGGCGATCAGGTCCTTCACGGCCGTCCGGTGCCCATCGCGGATTCCGTGCCAGGCGGCACCCCCGCCGAGCGTCGCGACCACGTCCGCGGTCGGCACGACGAGGACGAGCTCGTCGCTCATCCGGACGAGGCCGCGTCGCTCGCGTCGCCCGCGACCGGGCCGTCCGCCAGCGCAGCGCCCGTTCCCGACGCTCGCCCACGCGCCTCGCTGAGCCGCTGCTCGACCCCGGACGGGTCGATGTCCCCGGCCTCGATCAACTCGACCCATTCGCCGAGGATCGACTGGAGGTCGTGCAGAGCGTCCGCGATCGCGCGTGCGTTGGTCACCACGATTCCGGCGCCCATCGCCGGATCACCCTGGGCGAGCCGGGTCATGCTCGCCCAACCGCCGGCGGCGAGGGACGCCGATGTGGGCCAGTCAGCTCGGCCGGTCATCGCCTCGACCAGGGCCGCCGAGACGACGAGCGGCAGATGGCTGATCGTCGCCACCGCCGAGTCGTGGGCCGGTGCCGACATCGGGACCGGCCGAGCCCCACAGGCCGCCGCGAGGCCCGCCACTCGATCGTCCGCGGCGGTGTCGTTCGGCTCGGCGGGCAC
>JALYPW010000420.1 GCA_030856145.1 Chloroflexota bacterium
GCCGTGGTCAGGAACGGATCAAGCGCCGATGGCTACTTGATGACCTTGTCGAACTTGAACTGGTCGCCGGTGATGATCAGGCCCGACACGTCGACCAGGCTGGTGTCACCGTCGGCGTCGAACGTCCACTTGCCGAGGATCCCGTCGAAGTCCTTGGTCGCCTTGACCTCGTCGAGCACCAGCGCCCGGAGGGCCGGGATGTCTGCGGGGTTCTTGGCGGCCGCCCGCTCGATCGCGGCGAGGAGGACGTTGGCCGACTCGTAGGCGTAGGCCGTGTAGCCCTCGACCGGGTTGTTCGGGTGCTTGGCGGTGTAGGCCTTGATGAATTCGGCGCCCTTGCCGGTCAGCTGATCGGGCGGGACGGCCGTGGTCGTGATGTAAGTGCCCTGGGCCGAAGCGGCTGCAGCCTGGAGGAACTCGGATTCGAAGATCCCGTCGGGACCCATGAGCTTCACGTCCGGCATCGCGTCGCGCAGGTCGCGCCACAGCTGGCCGGCGTTGTTCTGGGTGATCCCGCCGTAGTAGACGAGGTCCGGGCCGGCGGCCTTGATCTTCTCCGCCAGCGCCTTGTAGTCCGAGGCCTTGCCGTCGATGCCGTCGCGGCCGAGGACTGTGAGCCCGTTGCCCGGCGCCTCGCTCGCGTACACGTCGGCCAGGCCCTTTCCGTAGACCTCGGTGTCGTCGACGACCCAGACCTTCTTGGCGCCGAGCTGGGAGGTCCACAGCGCACCGGCCTTGCCCTGCAGCAGGTCGTTCGGGATGACGCGGTGGTAATTCTTCTTGCAGGCGTTCGGGTAGTACTTCTCGGGCTCGCCTTCGCCGAACTTCTTCGTCAGGCCCACGGCGGTGTTGGCCGCGCTGACCATGACGATGCCCTTGGCGCACAGGATCGGGATCGACAGCTTCGCCGCGCCCGAGTTCAGGGTGCCGAGGTACCCGACGAGCTTGTCGTTGGCGACGGCGTCGTTCGCGTTCTTGATCTCGGTTGCCTCGTCCCACTTGCCGGCGGCGGCGGTGGAGTCGTCCTTGTCCGTGTAGTTGATGGTGTAGCCGCCAACCTTGCCGCCACGCTCCTCGATGGCCATCTTGATGGCGTTGACCATCGTGTCCGTCTGGGCCTTGCTGGACCCCTGGCGCGGGAGCGACGACCAGATATCGATCGTGCCCTTGCCACCATCTGCGGACGGGGTACCGGCGCTGCACGCGGAGATCGCGACCACGCTGGCGATGGCCAGTGCTCCAAGCCTCGTAAGTTTCATTCAGTCTCCTCCTCAGCCGTCGCCCGGGCGATCCCGATGCGACCGTCGGTCGGTGCCTGGCGAAACGGCCGAGTCGGGTGACGGGCAACCTCTCCGACGCCGAGATGCTCGCCCCTGATCGCCGTGTGGGGCGACCCCTTTGGTCGCCGGCAGGGCGGCGGTGACGAAACGAGCGACGGTCGTTACGGAGAGGTGGCGCAGACACCCGATCCGGCCGGGCACAGGTGCCCGCCGAAACGATGCCGTATCATAGGCATCGGCGGACCGAATGCAAACGATCTGTCGACGCAGCCCGGGCGTGGCTGTCGAGCCTCTGGCTCGCCACCCCGCGAGGTTCCGTCGATCACATGCACAGCGGTCGGCTCCCGATCGGCGCAGGATGCAAGTCCACATTGCTCCCGCCGACCCGCACGAGGTCCCTCCGCCCGCGTGGAATACCTGATCCGACCGGCTCGCGTCACCGACATCGAACGACTCGTCGCACTCAGCGGCGGTTCCGTTCCGGCGTCCGGCGCCGCGGGAGCGCTGGACTCAGGAGGCCTGCTCCGACAGCTGGTCTACCTCCCGCAGGCAAGCATCTTCATCGCCGAGGCCCGGCGCGAAGTGGTCGGAGGTGCGGTCCTCGCTCTCCGGCCCTCGGTCCGGGCCGGTGGCTACGTCGGAGCCGTGGACCTGATCGTGGTCGATCCCGACCATGACGCGGATCGCGTGACCGACGCGCTGCTCGAGGAGCTTCTCCGCTCGGCACGGAACAAGGGCTGCAGCGTCGTCGAGGCAGACCTTTCGGACGACCCGGCGGAGCGGACCCGCCTGGAACGTCATGGCTTCGTCGTCGCAGGTCCGCGGGCTGAGTGCCAGGTGGCTGCGGTCGGCGCCACCAGGGGACGCAGCGGTAATTGACCTGACGCCGTCGCGGCAGCGACCTCCGCGCCGACGGCGTCTGCACATCACCTAAGGAGCTCACGTGGGCAAGAACGTCGCCGTCTTCGTGGACGTGGCGAACATCTTCTATGCGGCCAAGGCGGCCGGGACCGACATCGACTACGTCACGCTGCTCCAGGCGGCCACCGCCGGACGCGATTTCGTCCGGGCGTATGCCTACACCGGTCTCGACCCGGACAACGAGAACCAGCGCAACTTCCACGCGTTCCTGGCCCGCAACCACTACAAGGTGGTCAGCAAGGACATCCGCAAGTACGGCGACGGCAAGGTCAAGGCGAACCTCGACATCGA
The DNA here is from genome assembly GCA_030856145.1 of Chloroflexota bacterium. Taxonomy (GTDB): domain Bacteria; phylum Chloroflexota; class Limnocylindria; order Limnocylindrales; family CSP1-4; genus CF-46. The sequence continues at coordinate 2,493 of JALYPW010000420.1, forward strand.
GCTCGTCGTCGACCTGATGAAGACCGCCCGCAACCTGGATATCGCGATCGTGATCTCGGGTGACGGTGACTTCGCCCCGGCGATCCGGGCCGTCCAGGAGATGGGCGTCCGGGTCGAGGTGATCAGCTTCCGTGGCAACACCTCGAGCGACCTGATCGAGGTCGCCGACCTGTTCACCGACATCACCCAGCTGGCTCGTGTCGACAAGACCTCGTCGCGCTCGGGCCGGCGCGTCGCCGGCGACCAGGAGGACCTGTCGATGACCGAGGTCCCCGACAAGCAGACCGAGGGCACCGGCCAGCGCGGCCGAGGTGGCCGTGGACGTGGCCGCGGGCGAGCCGGCGAGGCCGAGCCGGTCGCCGCAACCGCTTTGCGCCGGACGAGCACCCGCACCAGCACCCGTTCGAGCGTTCGCGACGCCAGCCCGATCGCGGCCGTCGCCGCCGCACCGGATGCCGCCCCGTCGGGCAATGGCGCACTGACCGTCATGCCGGGCGAGAAGCTGTCGCGCGTGGGCGCAGCCGCGGCTCCGGCGGCAATCCCGGTCGAGGATCTCGATGACGACGAGTTGACCCCGTTCGACGCCGCGACTCCGGTCGAGCTCGGTGACGCGGATGGCGGCAGCGCAGACGGCCCAGACGACGG
>JALYPW010000448.1 GCA_030856145.1 Chloroflexota bacterium
CGGGCGATCGTCGGTCCGCGCCGCCGTGCGGGCGGTCGGTGCCCCGCATGCGACAGCCACGTCGCGAGAGGTCGGCGCGCCGGCCTGACCCGATCGGAGCGGGATCCCTCGCGAATGCAGCCACGACGGCCGCCGGACGCCCCGGGTCGGGTCGCCCGCGAGTACCATTTCGCGACCGTCAGTGGACGATCACGAGGAGGCCCTGCGACCGTGCGACTCGCCGACAAGGTCACGATCATCACCGGTGCCGGTGGAGGCATGGGCCGGACCGCCGCCCGGATGTTCGCGGCCGAGGGCGCCCGCGTTGTCTGCGTGGACGTGTCCGAGGAGATGGCCGAATCGGCCGCCGCCGAGGTCACCGCCGCCGGCGGCCAGGCCACCGCCGTGGCCGCCGACGTCTCGCAGGACGATCAGGCCCGGAAGATGGTCGATCACGCGGTCGCGACCTATGGCCGGGTCGACGCCCTCTACAACAACGCCGGGATCATGCCCGCCGCCGACCACTCGGTCATCGACACCGACGTCGAGACGTGGGACAAGGTGATGGCCGTCAACGTCCGCGGCGTGTATCTCGGTTGCAAGTACGCGATCCCGAAGATGGTCGACCAGGGTTCCGGATCGATCATCAACGTCGCCTCGTTCGTGGCCATCCTCGGCTGTTCGGTCCCGCAGGACGCCTACACCGCGTCCAAGGGCGCGGTCCTGGCGCTGACGAAGAGCCTTGCCGTCCAGTTCGCCCCGCACGGCGTGCGCTCGAACTCGATCTCGCCGGGGCCGATCGAAACGCCGCTCCTGATGGACTGGCTGGTCAAGGACCAAGCCGCCAAGCAGCTCCGGCTCGCCCGCAACCCGACCGGCCGCTTCGGCAAGCCCGAGGAGATCGTCCACGTGGCGGTCTATCTCGCGTCCGACGAGAGCCGCTGGACGAACGGCTCGAACCTCGTCATCGACGGTGGGATCACCGTCAACTACTTCTGAGCAGGGGGCGCGACATGACGGACAGCGAGGCGCCCCGGATCGCGGTCGGCGTCGACGTCGGCGGCAGCGGCATCAAGATGGCCGTGGTGGACGTCGATCGCGGGGTTCTCGTCGGGTTGCGCCTGCGGGTCGCCACGCCCCAGCCCTCCACGCCGTCGGTCGTGGTGCCGACGATCGTCCGGACGCTCAAGCGCGTCCTCCGCGAGTCGGGAATCAGCAGCTCGGCGATCGAGGTCGGGGTGGGCATGCCGTCGGTCGTGATCGAGGGCGTGACGAAGTCCGCGGCCAACATCGACCCGGCCTGGATCGACTATGACCTCGGCGCGCACCTCCGGGCCGCCCTCAGGACCAACGTGACGGTGCTCAACGACGCCGACGCTGCCGGCCTGGCAGAGATGCGCTTCGGAGCGGGCGCCGGAGAGCGCGGGGTCGTGTTCGTGCTGACGCTCGGGACGGGCCTGGGCTCGGGCCTGTTCAACGACGGCGTCCTCGTCCCAAACACCGAGCTCGGCCACATGGAGATCCGAGGACGGGATGCCGAACGCCGCTCCGCAGCCGTCGCCCGCACGCGGCGCGGGCTCTCGTGGAAGGCCTGGGCGTCCGACCTCGACGAGCACCTGCACGCGATCGACCGGCTCTTCTCGCCGAACCTGATCATCATCGGCGGCGGCGTCAGCAAGAACGCCGACAAGTTCATTCCGCGCCTGACGATCCGGCCGCGAATCGTGCCGGCGACACTCCGCAACGACGCCGGGATCGTCGGCGCCGCGATGGCGGCCGCGGAGCGCTACGTGGACGGCGACCCGACGCGGCGCTAGGCGGACCCCTCAGGCCCGCTCGCGGAGGACGGTCAGGCGTTCCGTCGAGCCCGAGACGACGAGCGACTCGCCGGCGACCAGCACCCGATCCGGCGGCGGGTTGGGGTCGTAATCGGTGCCGCCGCGGACGATGGCGAGGGTGAAGATCCCGTCGTCCCGGAGCTGGGCGACGGTCTGTCCGTCGAGCGGCCCGCCGGCCGCGACCTCGAGTTCCTCCATGGAGAACCGCAGGTCGCCGTGGGACAGCGCGGCGTCGATGAAGTCGGCGACGCGCGGCCGGATCGCGAGCTCGGCCATCCGCCGGCCGGCCATCGTGTAGGGCGAGACGACGCGATCCGCGCCGGCTTGCGTCAGCTTCGCCTCGGCGCCGACGGCGTTGGCCCGGCCGACGATGAACAGGCCCGGATTGATCGCCCGGGCCGACAGGGTCACGTACACGTTGTTGGCGTCGGAATCGATCGTTGTGACGAGGCCGCGAGCCCGCTCGATCCCCGCCAGCGTGAGCGTATCGTCCGACGTGGCGTCGCCCTGGACGACGAGGTGACCGTTGTGACTGGCTCGATCCAGCGACTCCGCCAGGATGTCGATCACGACCAGCTTCTGGCCAGAGTGGACCAGCTCGCGGGCGACGGTCGAGCCGACCCGGCCGTAACCGCACAGGATGTAGTGGCCGCGCAGGTCCGTCACCCTCTCCGCCATTCGCCGTGCCTCCCGTCGTCCACTCGTTGCCTCGGCGATGACCGCCTCTGCCACGATTCCGATGCTGCCGTAGATGATGCCGACCCCGCTGATCGCCAGAAGCATCGTCCAGAGCCGTTCGGGCCAGCCGACGAGCTCGCGGACTTCGCGGAAGCCGACCGTGGTCATCGTGATCACGGTCATGTACGCGGCGTCGGACACATTCCACGAGAACAGGATGATGTAGCCGCCGGCCCCGATGACGATCGTGGTGAGGACGACGAAGATCCAGATCCGGACATGGCGACCCTGGACGATCTCGAGGACTCCGCCGAGCGACCGGACCCACGGGCGAGGTCGCGCCGGCACCAGGCCGCCGATCGTCTCGAGGGCTGGCTGGCGATCGTCGACGGCGTCGACCGCGGCATCAATCCGGGCGGCTTGGTCGCTCATGGGCGGAGTGTAGGCCCGCAGTCACGTGGAGCGGGCCAACCCAGCCTCGACTCAGGCCGGTGGCTTCTCCGGCGGGATGACCGCCGGCGGCGCCCCGCAGGTCCAGGCGAGCGACCCGTCCACGGCGAGCGGGCCATCTCGGCCGCCCAATCGACTGTTGATGTTGGCGATTCGGCCACGCGGGCCGATGGCCCTGAACGTGATCCGACCGGTCGAGCCGTCCGGACTGACCTGAGCCTCGATCGTGGAGCCGTTCAGCTTGCCGTACCGGGTCCCCCGCTCGGTGAGGAGGAAGAAGTCGGGTCGGGCGTAGGCGCGGAACGTCTGGCCGCCGAATTCGAGGGTCCCGACGTTGACGACCTGGACGACGACCGGCGCTCCGTTCTGAAGCCGCCACGAGCATGCCGCATCCACCGACCAGGCCCGGTCAACCCCCGACGCGAGCGCCACATCCATCTGGCCGAAGCTGATCCCCGCGAGGTGCGCCTGGCGCACGTCGCAGGTCACGTAGATGTCCACGGAGAGACTCCGGGACCCGCCGGCGCCGCCGATCGGCACGTACCGCGGATCGGTGGGCTCCCAGTCGACGATCGCCCGCAGGCCCAGACCGCCGCCGAGGAGATCGGGTCGGCTCTCGATCAGGGAACCCTGGTACTCGCCTGCGGGCAACCCGTCGGGGCCGGCCAGGGCGAGGCGCAGAGTGCCCAGATCGCTGTGGATCAGCACGGCGCTCGTCCCGACCGGGATCGTCCCGTCAAGACCGACGAGCGTGACCGCCGCCGGATCCTCGCCGCTGACCAGGCACGTCACCGGACCATGGATCGGTGCCAGCGCAGCCGGGGAGAACTTGATCGTTGCCGTTCCCGGCAGCTTCAGCTCGAGGCGCGGTCCGCCGTCGTCGCGAATCTGCCCGACGGTGGCCGGCGGTGGGCACGACCACGTCGCGACGCCCGACACCGTGTCGATGCCCCCGCCGATCGAGACCGCGGCACCAGGCTGCTGGACGAGCCGGCGCAGTCGGATGACGCCGGACGCGGCATCCGGAGCCAGTCGGTACGGGATGTCAATGCCCGACGAGGCGTACTCGCCACTCTCGCCGCGGTCGATGACCGTGAGGGTGGAGCCCTGCGCCTCGGGAAACAGGACGTTCACCTGCAACGCGATCTGGAGGTCGAGGTCACCGAGGGCCAACGAGACGGCGGTGACGTCCGCGACGCGCGGCCCCGTTCGACCGACGACCCACGTGCAGCCGGCCGGCACCGTCCAATCGGCGTTGATCGGGGCATCGAGGTGGAGCGTCATCTGGCCGGCCGCCCATCCCGGGCGCTGGGCAGGCGGCTCGCCGCACGACCAGCGGATCGTGCCGGTTGCCTTGCCCGGGCCGGGCGGCGGTGTCACGCCCGAGGGGAGGGCCTCATGATCGTCCGCGGCCGGCGCAAGCGAGATGGTCGTCGAGCCTGCGCGACCGTTGATTCCCGGATCGATCGGCTGGCCGACCTCGGCCGACCAGACCGTTGTGGTCTCGCCCTTCTCGAGCGTGGCGAGCGACACGAACCCGTGGGGCACCGACCAACCGGCGCTCAGGGTCGCGCCGCCGTTCACAAGCGTGAGGCCCTCGACGCCGATGACCTCATCGCGCCCGGCGGACCACTGGCACCAGGCGGACCCCTCGATCGCGACGGCGATCGGCCCGGTCAGGCAGAGACGCCAGCGGCCTGTCCCCCAGTCGACGGGATCGAAGCCCTGTGAGTCGCCACCGCCCCCGTCGCCACCGCCGTCGAGCCCGCGGACCGGGGTCTCGCCGGGTCCGGGCTGCTGCTCGAGTGGGCAGACCGCTGGATCGATCGAGACGATGTTGGCCGGCCGGGGCGTCGCCGACGGCAGCGCGACGTTCGAGCTCGGCCCTGACGACGCGTCCGGGCCAGACGGGGTGGGCTGGAGTCCGGCAAGCGCCGCCAGGCCGACCGCCACGAGCACAACCCCGGCGATCGCGGCCACGGTGACTGGGCTGACGGTGGGCTTCAGCATGGCATCGAGACGCCTCGGCACAGCAGCACTGTGACGGGGTCCGCTCGGGGCGTGGCTGTCGGAGTGCCGACAGCCGATCGTGGCACCCAGGTGGCCGGGTCGTCGGGCCTCGACCGGCCCCGGGCGTACCATCAACGGACGAACCGCGGCCGCCCGCCGCCCGAAGCCCATGACGAGGGATCCTCCCCATGACGACCGAACAGCAGCCGACCCCGACGACCGCGTCCGAGGGGCCAACCGTCGCCCGGATGATGATCGGCGGCGAGTCCGTCGACGCCGCCGACGGCCAGACCTTCGAGGTCGTCAACCCGGCGACCGGCACGGTGATCGCCACGGCGCCGCTCGGTGGCCGCGAGGACGTGGACCGGGCCGTTGCCGCCGCGCGGAAGGCGTTCGACGACCGCAAGGGCTGGGCGAACTGGGCCGCGGGCAAGCGCGGCCGGACCCTCGCCAAGTTCGCCGATCTGATCAAGAAGAGCTCCGACGAGCTCGCCTGGCTCGAGAGCCGCAACGGCGGCAAGCCGATCGGCGGAGCCCGCGGCGAGGTCATCGGCGCGAGCCTCGTCTTCGACTACTACGCCGGCGCGGCGAACAAGGTCTACGGCCAGACGATCCCCGTCTCGAAGCCCGGCCTCGATCTCACGCTGCGCGAGCCGATCGGGGTCGTCGGTTTGATCGTGCCGTGGAACTTTCCGCTCTTGATGGCCGCGTGGAAGGTCGCGCCTGCCCTCGCTGCCGGTAACACCGCGATCCTGAAGCCCGCGTCGTACACGCCGCTCACCGCAATCCGGCTTGGCGAGTTGGCGCTGGAGGCCGGGATTCCGGCCGGGGTGCTGAACGTCGTGACCGGTCCGGGTGGGTCGGCCGGGGCGTCGATCGCGGCCCATCCCGGGATCGGCAAGGTCGCCTTCACGGGCGAGACAAC
>JALYPW010000451.1 GCA_030856145.1 Chloroflexota bacterium
GCGCGGAAGTCAGGCCTGGCCAAGGTCGATCACCTCCCGGGCGAGCTCGCGGTAGGTCCGGGCGGCCTCGGACGCGCTGGCGTACGAGGTGATCGGCCGGCCGACGAGCGGCGCCTCACCGAGCTTCACCGTGTTGCGGATGATGCTGCTGAAAACGTGGTGATCGCCGACGACGCGGAGCTCATCAAGCATGTCCCGCGCAAGATTGGTCCGGCCGTCGTAGAACGTCGGGAGAAGGCCCAGGATCTTGAGTTCGCGATTGAGCTTCATCCGGATCATGTTGATGACCTTGACCAGATTGTTCAGGCCCTTCAGCGCGTAGAACTGGGTCTGAACCGGAATGATCACGCTCGTGGCCGCGACGAGCCCGTTGACCGTCAACAGGCCCAGGTTGGGCGGACAGTCGATCAGGACGTAGTCGTAGATCTCGATCTGGCTCTCGAGCGCGTCGCGGAGCACCTGCTCGCGTCCAAGTGCGGTGAAGAGCTCGCCCTCGGTACTCGCGAGATCGATGTTGGCCGGAGCGATATCGATGCCGGCGCTGTCGGTCGGGCGAATCACGTCGGCGAGCGTTGCCCGGCCGTCGGCCAGGACGTCGGCCATCGATCGCTCGACGGTGTTGAGATTGATGCCGAGACCCGCCGTGAGGTTCGCCTGCGGGTCCATGTCGATACACAGGACGCGGTAGCCCTCTTCGGCGAGCGCTCCGGCGAGATTGATCGCCGTGGTCGTCTTGCCGACCCCGCCCTTCTGGTTCGCGATCGCGATCACCTGCGTCACCGGGGCATCACCTCGAATCAATTCGGCGTCGCGACGGGGTCGACGCGGGGCGGGGAAGGAGCCTCATGCTACCCCAGCGCATCGGTGGGCGACCGTCGAGGTTATCCACACGCGAGCCGAGTTGTTCACCGTTTCTGTGGAAAGTTTCGATCGCCGCGTCGCCGCGTCGGTGGCGTCGCCGACCGGTGCATGGCGGCGGATTGTCGGTCGCGGACGCCTATCATGATCGACAGCGACCTGATGCCTGGGCGTTGTCCTTGCGCAAAGACATACGGGAGTGGACGTGCCGACCAACGAAGAACGGACTGCCCGGCTCGATGACATGCGCGTGCGAGCGCTGCTTGGTGGCGGCCAGAATCGGATCGATCAGCAGCACGCTCGCGGCAAGCTGACGGCGCGCGAGCGACTCGACCTGCTGCTTGACGCGGACTCTTTCGTCGAGCTCGACGCATTCGTCACGGCGCGCGGTGCCGACGGCGACGCGGATGCGATCCTCGGCGACGGGGTCGTGACCGGCCACGGTCTGATCGATGGCCGACCGGTCTTCGTCTTCAGCCAGGATTTCACGGTGTTCGGCGGTTCGCTGTCGGAGGCCTACGCCGCGAAGATCTGCAAGATCATGGATCTGGCGATGAAGGTCGGGGCACCGATCATCGGCCTCAATGATTCGGGTGGGGCGCGTATCCAGGAAGGTGTGGTGTCGCTCGGAGGCTACGCGGACATCTTCCTGCGGAACACGATGGCATCGGGTGTCGTGCCCCAGCTGTCCGTCGTCCTTGGTCCGTGTGCCGGGGGAGCGGTGTACTCACCGGCGATCACCGACTTCACCGTGATGGTCGAAGGGACGAGCTACATGTTCGTCACGGGGCCGAACGTCGTGAAGGCTGTGACCCATGAGGACGTCGACGCCGAGCGACTCGGCGGCGCCACGACGCACACGTCGGTCAGCGGGGTCGCGCACATCGCCGCGGTCGACGAAGCCGAGGCGCTTCGGACGACGCGCCGGATCCTGTCCTACCTGCCCCAGAACAACCTCGGCGACGCACCCCGCGCCGCGACGGCCGATCCGAGCACTCGGCGTGATGCGGAACTGGACGGTATCGTGCCCGCCGACCCGGCCCAGCCGTATGACATGCATGACGTGATCGCGCGGATCGTGGACGACCGCGACTTCCTGGAGATCCAGCCAGGCTGGGCGCAGAACATCATCGTCGGCTTTGCTCGACTCGGCGGACGGAGCGTCGGGATCGTCGCCCAGCAGCCGGCGATCCTTGCCGGCGCGCTCGACATCAACGCCTCGACGAAAGCGGCGCGGTTTGTCCGGACCTGCGACTGCTTCAACATCCCGCTGATCACCCTGGTCGACGTCCCGGGGTTCCTGCCCGGAGTCGATCAGGAACACGGTGGGATCATCCGCCATGGCGCGAAGCTGCTCTTCGCGTACTGCGAGGCCACGGTCCCGAAACTGACCGTCATCACCCGCAAGGCCTACGGCGGGGCGTACGACGTCATGAGCAGCAAGCACATCCGGGGCGACCTCAACCTTGCCTGGCCGACGGCCGAGATCGCGGTGATGGGTCCTGCCGGTGCGGTCAATATCGTCAACCGCGACGAGATCGACGCCGCGAGCGATCCGGATGCGGAGCGCGCCCGCCTCGTCGCCGAATACGAGCGGAAGTTTGCAAACCCCTACATCGCGGCGGCTCGCGGCTACGTCGACGACGTCATCCGTCCCTCCGAGACGCGGCCCCGACTCATCGCCGCCCTCGAGCTGTTCGCCGACAAACGCGACGTCAACCCTCCGAAGAAGCACGGGAACATTCCCCTGTGACGGTCGATGCGCCCTCGTCTTTGTACAAAGACAGCCGCGGAGCTCGGCCGTTCCGGCGCGTCCTGATTGCGAACCGCGGCGAGATCGCGGTGCGAATCATTCGTGCCTGTCAGGAGCTCGGGATCGAGACCGTAGCTGTCCACAGCCTGCCCGATGCCGACGCGGTCCACGTCCGGCTTGCGGACCAATCGGTTCTCCTCGGCCCTGCACCGGCCGCAGAGTCCTACCTGCGCGGCGACGCGATCGTGGCGGCTGCCCTGGCGACCGGGGCCGAGGCCATCCACCCGGGGTATGGGTTTCTGGCGGAGCGCCCGTCGTTCGCCCGCGCCGTCGAGGACTCCGGCCTGGTCTTCGTTGGTCCGTCGAGCGCCACGATCGCAGCCCTCGGCGACAAGCTCGCGGCGCGCCGGGGGGCCCACGCAGCCGATGTCCCGGTCGTGCCCGGAACGTACCAGGCCGCCGACACCGATCGCCCGGACGCGATGCCCGCGCTCCTCGCCGACGCGGAACGGATCGGGTTCCCGCTCCTCGTCAAGGCCGCGGCCGGCGGGGGAGGACGGGGAATGCGCCGCGTCGAACGCCTCAACGACCTTCCCGCGGCTCTCGCGGCGGGCTCAGCCGAGGCGCGCTCCGCGTTCGGCGACGGGTCGGTCTACCTGGAGCGTGAGATCCATCCGGCCCGCCACATCGAGGTCCAGTTGTTCGGAGATCGGGCGGGCACGATCGTCGCCCTCGGCGAACGCGACTGCTCCCTCCAGCGCCGTCATCAGAAGCTGATCGAGGAGGCGCCGGCCCCGGGCCTGACGACCGACGAGCGGCGGGATCTGCACGCGGTGGCGGTCCGCGCGGCTCGAGCGTCCGGACTTGAGAACGCGGCCACGGCCGAGTTCCTGTTCGACCAGGACCGGCGGTTCTGGTTCCTCGAGGTCAACACCCGACTCCAGGTGGAGCACGGCGTGACCGAGCTCGTCGCCGACGTGGACATCGTCCGCGAGCAGCTCTGGATCGCCGCCGGGTTCCCGCTGTCCGACCGGATCCTGGCCGCCGCCGACCGGGCGGCAACGCCCGAGCGCCACGCGCTGGAGGTACGCCTCTCGGCCGAGGACCCGGGACGCGACTTCGCGCCGGCGCCGGGCACGATCGGTCGCTGGGAGATGCCGTCCGGCCCGGGGACCCGGGTCGACACCGCCGCCGAGGCCGGTGGCCGCGTCCCGCCGGATTACGACCCGATGATCGCGAAGGTCCTCGTCGTCGACGAGACGCGCGAGGCTGCGCTCGACCGGCTGGCCCGGGTGCTCGACGAGATCCAGATC
>JALYPW010000500.1 GCA_030856145.1 Chloroflexota bacterium
TCCGCTCGACGTCGTAGGTCAGGGCCTTGAGCGGGCTGATGTACAGGACCCGGATACTGCCTGGCTCGGCCTTCGTGGGGACGGGCCGGGGCGGCGACGCGGCGAGGCGGTCCAGTGTCCAGAGAAACGCCGCGAGCGTCTTGCCGCTCCCGGTCGGGGCGTGGATCAGGGTGTGATGGCAGTTAGCGATCGCCGCCCAGCCCTCGGCCTGGGCCTGGGTCGGGGCGGCGAATGAACTCTCGAACCAGGCCCGGACGGCGGGCGAGAAGGGCGCCAGCGGATCGGCGGATCGGTCGGCGGACGTCGGCTCGGCGGGCGGGATCGACACGGTGGCCACGGGAGTCGGGAGTATAGGCGTCCGGCCTGAATTCGACCACCCGTTCGAAACCGGATCGAGTTGGCCCACCGTCATCCCGCGGGCTGGTCAGCGGTCTAGATCGAGATGTTGGACTCAGCCGCAAAGGCCCGTGACTTCGTGATGATCGGCCCGCCGAGGACAGGCCGATTGCCCCGGTCCGTCCCGACCTCGCGGAAGCCAACGTACTAGGTAGGTCGGCCCAGTGTGGCATCCCGACCAGGGCCTGAAGGAAGGAACGTGATGGAACTTACTGATCGAGAGTTATTCACTGTGCTGCATGGGCTGGTCCTCGGGACCCTGTTCCTGCTGGCGTTCGGCGGTGGACTGGCCGGCCTGTGGAGCCTCCGCGAGCGCCTCCTCACGGTCGAGGGTGTTCAGGAGCGGACCCCCCGACTCCTCATCGGGACGTGGGTCATGGCCATCGTGGCCTGGCTGACCGTCCTGAGCGGGACGTTCATCGCCTATCCCTGGTATCGCGCCACGCCCCCAGCCGGGACCGACCTCAAGGACCCCGCGGCCCTCGTCGACTTCCCGCGATACCTCCTGCTGGCGCAGGAGAAGACGGCAGGCTGGCATGAGTTCGGCATGGAGTGGAAGGAGCACGTCGCGTGGATCGCGCCGTTCCTCGCCACCGCCGTCGCGTTCGCCGTCCTCTACTACGGCGCCCAGCTCATTCGCCGTCACGACATCCGCACGGGCCTGATCGCCTTCTTCGGCCTTTCCTTCGCGGCAGCGGGCGTCGCTGGGCTGTTCGGGGCTTTCATCACCAAAGCCGCTCCGATCTACTGAAAGGAAGCACCATGAACACGCCGCAAACCGACACGAAACCCAATGGGCCGGTCGCCGCTGCATTCGTCGCGGCAGGCATCGCCTCGCTGGTCCTGGGCATCTTCGTGACGCTCAACGAGTTCAGCCCGGCCGTCAACGGCTTCCTGAAGTTCGATGTGAACTTCGGCCTTGGCAAGGGCGTCGGCCCGCTGTCGGGCAAGGTCGGGATGGCCGTCATCGCCTACGTTGTCTCGTGGGTCGTCCTGCACGTCATGTGGCGCGGCAAGGAGATGAATTTCCGGACCGTCCTGATTGCAAGCTTCGTGCTCATCGGGTTGGGCTTCGCCCTCACATTCCCCCCGATCTTCACGCTCGCCCACCCGGGCTGATCCGTCGCCGCCTCCGGATCCTCGACGATCCATCCGATCAAGAGATCGAGATGACGGCGCGTCATGCGAAACCGGTTCACGGGCCTACGCTGCACGGGTAGCTCGGTCGTCGTGACGACCAACGATGTCTGGTCCATCGGCCCACCGAGGACGGGCCGATGGACACATCTGCGTTCGGCGGTCCGGCGCCATCTCGTACGGGATCGAACCCGCCCAACCGACGGCCGAAAGGCCGGCGGCGCGGCAATCGAGTTTCGGGACGCCATGGCGAGGCTCGACCGGAACCGGCCGGTCGGCCAGGAGTCGAGCCCCGGCTGACGAGCCACAAGCAACGCTTTCCTCTGCGAAGACCCGGGCTCCCCCAGCCCGGGTCTTCGGCGTCCCGAGGGTGAATTGGCGGCTCTCGCGTGGGCGGTCAGCGGCGGGTTGCGATGATCGCGAGCGAGTCCGCCGGGCCGAGCGGGTCCGGGGCGGCCTCGACCGTGAACCCGGCTCCGGCGAGCAGCCGTCGGGCCACATCGGCGCGGACGGTGCGATCGAGCGGGTCGATGACGTCCCGCTCACCGACCGACACTGTGGCACGGACCACGCGGCCCGGAGGCAGCGCGCCGAGATGCGCGGCGAGCAGGCGGGTCGCGAGCCCGCGCCGACGCGCAGCCGGGGCAACGCCCAGGGCGAGGATCTCCTCCGCCTCCCCGATGCCGACGGAGACGATCAGGCCGATCGCCAGGTCCCCGACGGTCGCCGCCGTCACCCGCGCGCCGTCGGCGAGGGCTGACGCGAGGAGCGCGTGGCCGGAGCGCGGATCGGCCGGGGCGACGACGCGCGGCGCGAGCCGGAGATGACGCCACCGCGGGCGATCGATCGTGCGGATCTCGGGGTCCGCGAGCTCGTTGACGGCTCCCGCGGCCATACCGCTTGCCGCCGCCACCGGATCCCACCAGCCCCGATCCCGCGCTTCGCGCAGCAGGCGCGGAA
>JALYPW010000472.1 GCA_030856145.1 Chloroflexota bacterium
CCCCTGATCTGAGTGCCGCTCGCGGGAAGTCAGCGTGCGCCGGGCGCGGGCCGAGACTCAGAGGCCGCGCCCCCGCCCCGCGGCTCAACCGGCCGGGCGCGTTTGGTGCACCTCCTGCATGAACGGACGTCCGGACGGCCGGTGACGGCCAAGGACAGGCGTGATCTGCGCCTCCAGCCGTCATGTCGTGCACCTACCGCGTCAGACGTCGTCCGAGCTCTGGCCCAACCGTCGGTTGACCCACTCGGTGTATGACCGGCCGGCGGCACGTCTCAGTCCAGCGACCGGGCGGCGGCGCGACTCAGCCGCCGATCAGCCAGACAGACCGGAGCGCCTTCGTCAGATCGCCGGACGGGCCCTCGAAGGCGGTGGTCCAGATCCCCGTCCCGAGCAGGCCGAGGCGTCGGAACTCCTTCCACTTCACCGTCAGCGAGCGAGCATCGTCGAAGTAGAGCTGGAACCACTGCATCGGGCACGTGGCACACGATCGTCCGCGCCACGCCGAGCGCTGGACGTCCTCGATCGGGTCGTACGTCGCTCCCCGCTCTCGGGCGATCTTTCGGGCGTTCTCGTACAGGACGTCGAAGCCACCACCGGTCGTGCGGGCGTTGAGCGCGCCGCTGGCGGTCGGCCAGAGGTGGCCGTAGTACGGCACGCCAACGATCAGCTGATGCGGCTTGGCGACCTTGCGCAGGCCCCGGATCGCGTCGATCACGGCGTAGCGCGGGCCGTCGAGCGGGGCGGTCCCGTGGGCGATCGTCGAGAACGTTCCGGCGTAGTGGTAGCCCATCAGGAAGACAGCGTCGGCGCCGGCCTTCAACGCCCCGGCCACGTCGTAGCTCTCGAAGTGGCCGACGACGTCAAAGGTGAGCTGGAGCCCCGGCCGGCGCGCATCGAGCTCGGCCCGGATCCGTCGGACGAGGTCGGTGAAGTTGGCCTTCTGGCCACGCGGGATCGGCTCGAAGTCGACGTTGACCCCGTCGACACCGCGACGGATCACCTCGTCGGCCACCTCTCGGGCGAGGCGGGCGCGGGCCGTCGCGCTCGCGAGCAGCGTGGCCGAGGTCTTCGTCTGGCCCGGCGACCACGAGAATCGGGCGAGCGAGATCACGACCTTGGTGCCGGTGGCGTGGGCCCGTTCGATCAGGCGGTCGACCTGGACCGAGTTCCAGATCTTCCAGCGACCGTCCGCGCGGATCGCACCAGTGCTCGACGCCTCGAGGCTGAAGAACGCGATCGTCGAGACGGCGGCGAAGTCGAGGTCGGCGAGGGCGTCGTCGACCTGGGACGTCGTGACGAACGCCATCACCTCGCCACGGAGCCCCTTCGCCGCAAAACCGAACTTCGCCGGGTCGTAGGCGAGCTCCGGTGCCGCGGTCGCGCTCGAGGTCGGGGTTGAGGTCGGGGTTGGGGTGGGGGTGGGGATGGTGGCAGACGGGCCGACGCTCGGTGCGGTCGTCGGCGCGGTGGGTTCGGACGCGGCAGAATCCTCGGGAGGTGGGGAGCCGACGACCGCTCCGCCGCCAGTCGGTTCGGCGATCGGGCCGGCCGCCTGGCTGGCGCCGAAATCGGGAGCGGCCGACCGCGGCACCGCGGAGTCGCAGCCGACCTGGGCCGCCATGACGGTCAGGAACAGGATGATCGTCGCCGCGCCGGTCGGCGTTCCGCCGGAGCGACGGGCGACGGGGCGGTGTGGGCGCGAAACCCCGGTCCTCATCACCGATCGGCCGGCTACGGCGCCGACGTGCCCTGCCGTCCGAAGTCGTCCTCGACCCGGACGACGTCGTCCAGCTCCGGGGTCGAGACCTCGACGAGCTCGACCCGTTCGATTGCCTCGTAGCGATGGCGCCGGCCCGTCGCGACGTGGGCCGCTTCGCCGGGACCGAGCTCGCTGATGACCATCTGACCGTCGTCGCCCTCGAGGGAGAGCCGGAGCCGGCCGCTCGTCACGAGGATCGACTCGTCTTTCGCCTCGTGGTACTGGAGCGACAGCCGGCGACCCGTCTCGATCGTGATCACCTTGCCGCAGTAGCGATCGGTCAGCGCCCAGATCAGCTCGTTGCCCCACGGCTTGTCGATCCGGCGCGGGGCGAACGGCTCGCCGTCGCCCCCGGTCGCCGTCACGAGCCGCGGACCAGCCGCTCGCCGGCGACGAGCATCGCTTCGCGCAAGTCGGCGGTCGTGGCCTCGGTGTAGACGCGGACCAGCGGCTCGGTGCCGCTCGTTCGGATCAGGAGCCACGTCCCGTCGGCCAGGAAGAACTTGAAGCCATCGTTCGTGTCGAGCGCAACCGTGTGGTCGATCGGATTGCCGTCGAGGGCGCTCGGCGCCTGCTCCCGGAGATCGACCAGCAGCCGGCGCTTCGTCTCGGCGTAGATCGTGCGGTCCACATGGACGTCGATCCGGCGATAGAACGACGGCCCGGCGACCTCGTGGAAGTGCTCGATCGCCGTCGAGGCCGGCCAGCGGCCGGCCGCCTTCTCGGCCAGGAACAGCTCGAGCAGCATCAGGTCGGCGTAGATCCCGTCGCGCTCCGGAAGGTGCATTCCGAACCCGAACCCGCCCGACTCCTCGGCGCCGAGCATGGCCCCGGTCCGGATCATCTCGGGCCCGATGAACTTGAACCCGACCGGC
>JALYPW010000478.1 GCA_030856145.1 Chloroflexota bacterium
ATCTCGCGTTCTACGCATCCAAGGTCGACGAGGCGTGGGTTGGGGACGAGCGTGTGGAGCCTCAGCCGGGCGCGTTCTACGGCGGCTGGGTCACGAGCGCCCTGGTCGGGCCGATCAAGGGCGTGCCGGGCAGCGAGGGCTGGTAGCCGGCGGCGGCTCGGCCGCTCCGGCCCGCGCGCCGTCCCGCACGCCGGAGTGCAACACCGCTGCAACTGACTTCCCGGATCGGCACATCGGGCCGTCACCATGGTCGTCGGATCGTGTGCGGCAGGAGCGGATGAATTTGGTGTCGGATGACGAACAGCGGCCGACGCTCGTCCTGAACCCGACCGACGACGACGCCTTCCGGGCGCTGGCCGAGGGTCTGGTCCGGGGCGGCATCGGTCAGGCGGAGGTCCTGCAGGACTGCCTGCGTGAGGCTTATCCGCTCGTCCTCGTCCGGCCGCGCGCACTCGCCGGCGAGCACACTGACATCTGGTACGTATATCGTGAGGGCCACTGGATCCGCTCGGCCCGTTGACGGAGCGCGTCCACCTTCAACCAGGAAGGACGCCCATGAACGATCAAGATGAGGCCGCGCCGGAGAGCGCCGCCGAGCAGGACCTCAGGGCCACGGCCGATTCAATCAAGACTGACATCGGTCGGCTGGCTGTCCTCGAGGACGAGAAACTGGCCCTCGATCCGCAGGATCCACGCGTGGACAGGGTTTCGGATGAGGCCGTCAGCCTCGCCGATCGGATCGCGCGCGAGACGCGGGCGGAGCGCCAGCTGAGCCGCGAGGTCGACTGACGTCGGGTCACCGGTGACCTCTGATATACTCCCCGGGAGTATGAGCAGCGACGCCGCGACCCAGTCCATCCGACCCTCGGCCGACAGCTCCGCCGTCGAGGTCCAGCTGCCCATCGCGGGCATGACCTGTGCCTCGTGTGTCAACCGGATCGAGCGCTTCCTCAAGAAGAGCGACGGCGTCGAGACCGCGTCGGTCAATCTCGCGACCGAGGTGGCCACGATCCGGTACCTGCCGGAGCGCACCGGACGATCGGAGCTGGCCCGCACGATCGAGGCCGCGGGCTACGAGTTGAAGCCGCCGCCAAGCGCCGAGGAGACCGCCGCCCGGAGCTCGCTCCGGACGGCCGCCGAGCTGGACGACCGACAGCGCTCGAAGGAAGCGGACCGCCTGCTCCTCGAGGCCGCGGTCTCGATCGGCGTCGCGCTCGTGATCATGGTCGCGATGTTCTGGCCCCAGACGTCGATCCCGATGGAGTCGATCAACACCTGGGCCCTCGTGCCGGCGACCTTCATCCAGTTCTGGGCCGGCCGGCGGTTCTACCGGGCGGCCTGGCGGGCGGGCCGTCACGGCGGGGCGACGATGGACACCCTCGTGGCCATCGGGACCAGCGCCGCCTGGGCGTACAGCGTGGCCGTCACCCTGAACCCGGAGTGGGTCCACCAGGCCGGCCTTCACCCCGAGACCTACTTCGACAGCTCGACGATCATCCTCGGCCTGATCCTGCTCGGTCGCTGGCTCGAGGCCCGCGCCAAGACCCGCGCGAGCGGCGCGATCCGCCGCCTGATCGGCCTCCAGGCCACCTCGGCGCTGCTCGTCGAGCCGGGCGGCGACCGGTCCGTCCCGATCGAGGAGATCCAGCCCGGCGACCTGCTCCGGGTCCGACCTGGTGACCGGATTCCGGTCGACGGCGTCGTGATCGACGGCGGCTCGACCGTGGATCAGTCGATGCTCACCGGCGAGCCGATCCCGGTTGCGAAGACGACCGGTGACGAGGTCTTCGGGGCGACGATGAACACGACCGGAACGTTCAGCTTCCGGGCGTCGCGCGTCGGCGCCGACACAGCTCTCGCCCGGATCGTGGCCCTCGTCGAACACGCCCAGGGCTCCAAGGCGCCGATCCAGCGGCTCGCCGATCGGATCAGCGAGCTGTTCGTGCCGGCCGTCCTGGCGATCGCGGCCCTGACGTTCGTGGCCTGGTTCGTCTTCGGCAGCGAGCCGCGCCTGACGCTCGCGCTGACGTCCTTCATCGGCGTCGTGATCATCGCCTGCCCCTGCGCGATGGGCCTTGCAACGCCGACCGCGATCATGGTCGGGACCGGGCGCGGCGCCGAGGCCGGGATCCTGTTCCGCGGCGGCGAGGCGCTCGAGCGGGCCCACCGCATCGACACCGTCGTGTTCGACAAGACCGGGACCCTGACCGCGGGCAGGCCGACGGTCGGGGCGATCGAGGTCGCGGGCTCGTGGACCGAAGACGGCGTGCTCGATCTGGCCGCCTCACTCGAGGCCGGTAGCGAGCACCCGCTCGGGGCGGCGATCGTCAGCCGGGCGCGCCTGGCCGAGCTCGGCTTCCTCGAGGTCGTCGGGTTCGAGGCGTCAGCCGGCCACGGCGTCAGCGGCACGGTCGATGGCCGGGCCGTGATCGTCGGCACCGCTCGCCTGCTGCGCGAGCGCGGAAT
>JALYPW010000011.1 GCA_030856145.1 Chloroflexota bacterium
CCTCGTCCTCGAGGAGCTGTCCGATCTCGGCGAGGCTGAAGCCGGCGTCGTCGCGGAGGCCCTTGATGAACCGCAGGCGCTCGATGTCGTCGGCGTCATACAGGCGATAGGCGCCCTCGGAGCGCGCGGCCGGCGCGAGCAGGCCGAGTTCTTCGTAGTAGCGGATCGAGCGGGCGGTGAGCCCGAGCTCCGCGGCGACCTCCTGGATCCGGCGGAGGCGCGGCTCGTCCTCGGTCGGGGCGGACGGCGCAGCCGGGGCGGGATGACTCACCCCCCGAGGATAGCACAACCTTACCGTTAACGTAAACGTTACTCATCGTGGAGGATTGCGGCTGGCTGCAACGCGTGAGTCGAGGGTCGAGACGCTGCCGCCGGTCTGCGTTTGGGACACTGGGGCATGCTTCACCTCCGGACACGTCTCGACGAGCTGCGCCTGAGGCTCTGGTTCCTCCCAGCGATCTTCGCCGTGGCCGCCATCACGCTCGGGTTCGTCCTACTCGAGGTCGACCATCGGCTCGCGGCCGAGCCCGGCCACCTGATGCTCCTGTACGGCGGGACCGCGGACGGCGCCCGAAGCGTCCTCTCGGCGATCTCCCAGTCGATGCTGACGTTCACAGCCCTCGTGTTCACGATCACGATGCTGGTCCTGCAGAACGCCTCGAGCCAGCTCTCGCCGCGAGTCATGAGGACGTTCCTCCGGGATCGCGCCAATCAGGTGGTGCTTGGCTTGTTCGTGGCAACGTTCCTGTACGCGTTTATCGTCCTGCGCGATGTTCGGGCACCCGTGGGCGACGACACTGGATTCGTCCCTGGCCTCTCGATCTTCGTTGCGTTCGTGTTGTTGCTGGCCAGCGTGGGCGCCTTCGTCTACTACATCGACCACATGGCCCACGCCATCCGGGCGAACTCCGTCATCACGAGCATCGCGACCGAGACCGAGCAGGCACTGGACCGCTTGTTTCCGGACCCCGTGGAAAGCGCCCAGATCGTGACGGACCGAGGTCGACTCCCTGACCGCGGGGGCGTCACCCTGGCCGCGCCACGTGCGGGGGTTCTTGTCGCGGTCGACGAGGACCGGCTCCTTGGCCTGACGTCGCCGGAGCGGGGTCTCGAGCTGAATCCGGCCGTTGGCGAGTTCGTGACGAACGGCTCGGCGCTCGCCGTCCTCTGGGGCGAATGGGATCGCCCTTCTCGCGACCAAGCGCAGCAGGCCATCGTCATCGACGACGAGCGGACGCTCGAACAGGACGCACCATTCGGCTTCCGTCAGCTCGTCGACATCGCGGTTCGCGCCCTCTCCCCGGGCATCAACGACCCGACCACGGCGGTTCAGGCGCTGCAACGGCTGCATGACCTCCTGCGCAGGCTCGTCGAGCGCGAGATCCCATCGCCGGAGCGGAGAGACGCAGCCGGTCGGTTGCGCCTCGTTCTGCCCCGAACCGGATGGAACGGATACGTCGAGCTCGCCATCGACGAGATCCGGCTCGCCGGGGCCGCCCAGATCCAGGTCACTCGGTACCTCGGGTCGATGCTGGACGACCTCCTCTCCGTGGCGCCGGCCGACCGACAACCGGTTCTGCGGCGCGAGCTCGCGCGCCTTGCAGCGGGGATCGATCGATCCTTCCCGGACGGCGCCGATGCGACCCTCGCGGCTCGCTCGTCGGTTCGGCTCGAGCGCTGATGGTCAGATCGTGAGCCTCGATCGGCCAGTGAAGGCCGAGCTGCACGCGGAGCGTCTGTCGCTGCTCGAGCGGGTTCACGATGCCCTCGACGGCGTCATGGTTCTGTTGTCGGCGGCATGGATCGCCCTGCTCGTCGTCGAGTTCGCCGGGGACGGGCTGCCCGCCACGCTCGACATCGCGGTGTGGCTCATCTGGGGCATCTTCATCATCGACTTCGTCGTCGAGTTCTCGATCGCCCCCGTGAAGGGCCACTACCTCCGCACGCACTGGCTCACGGCGGTCTCGCTGGTCCTCCCGGCATTCCGGATTCTCCGACTGGCGTCCTTCCTGCGGGCTCTCCGCGCAGCTCGGATCGTGCGCGGGATCGGCATGCTCAGGCTGCTCACGAGCATCAACCGGGGCCTGGCTTCGCTGAGCGCGACCGCGGCCCGGCGCGGGGTCGGGTACGCGGCCGCCGCGACAGCCCTGATCATGGTGGTCGGCTCCGCGGGGATGGCCTACTTCGAATCGACGGCCGCGCTCACGAGCGCAGGCGCACCCGACGCCGACACCCGCGCGCTCAGCGACTATGGCGAGGCCTTCTGGTGGACGGCCTACACGATGACCACCGGAGCACCGCGTGAGCCGTTCACCGGCGAGGGCCGGCTCCTGGGCTGGCTGCTCTCCCTCGTCGGGCTGGCGATCTTTGGATACCTGACGGCTGCGCTTGCAAGCCATTTCATCGATCGCGATCGGGGCCAAGTCGCCGCCGATGCCGGTGCGGGACAGGAGCGGACGAACCCTACTGCGTTCTCGCCTCGCTCTCGGACTCGGCACGTTGCCAGGGCCAGCGTCCGTAGAGCTCGACCTCGAGCCTGAAGCTCAGGAGGGCGGTCGCGGTTGCCGTCTGATGCGCGCCGGGGTCACCATGGACGCATGCCGTTCGGACGCCTCGGCCGCCGCCGCCGCCTCGATCCTCCGACATCGACGATCTCGTCGCCCGAGGGCGAGGCTTCAACCATGGAGACGGTTCAGCCGCCGAATGGAGCGGAGTCGCGTCGGACGGCGGTTGACGAGGCGGCTCCGGCCCGCCGAGTCGAGCGCCGGTTCCAGCTCGCCACGCTGATGTGGTTGGTGCTTCTTGGGGTGACGTATGTGCCGCTCGTGCTGACCGAGACCGGTCAGCGCCTCGAGAATGCGGCCGTCCTGGGAGTCGAGCTGCGCAGTGAAGCGGAGCGTGTTGCGAGCCTGGATCGCCTGTCGCAGATCACTGTCGTTGGCTTCGCGGCCGCACTCGGCGCCGTGGTGCTCGTCGCGATCGCCCGGAAGCGGACGGCCCTCGGGCTCATCGTCGCGATGTTCATGGGGAGCGCGGTTGTGGCAACCGAGGTCCTGAAGATGGTTCTGTCGCGTCCCGAGCTCGTCACGGGCCCGATCTGGATCCTGCGGAACACGTTTCCGAGTGGCACCGCGGCGACCGCCGCTGCGGTGGCGGTCGGTGCACTCCTGATCAGTCCGGATCGGCTGCGATGGGCCGTGCTCATCGTGGTGAGCCTGTACGTCGTCATCGTCGCCGAGGCCCTCCAGGCCACCGGATGGCATCGCATGAGCGACACGATCGGGGGAGTGCTCGTGGTCTGCATTGCAGCGACGCTCGCTCTCGGGTTTCTGACACGACAGCGGATGACTCGGCCGTCGACGCACGGGCGCGTCCACAGCAGAGTCCGCTCGGGCTTGATCGTGCTGGCGACGGTTCCGATCCTGCTGGGCGCTGTCATCGTCCTCGTGTCGGCGGCGTTTCCGTTGCTGCCCTCACCGACGGACCGCGACGGTGCCGTCCTCCAGACGGCCTTTCCGCTGATCGGCAGCGGAATCTGCGGTCTGCTCGTCATCGTCACCGGTTGGCTGGTCGAGCCGTACACGCTGGGCCGCCCGGCCGATGCGTGAGGTGGCACGTCCGGCGTTGGGGTCCTGAGGAGGCCTCCCCGGGGCGGCCGGCCACGGCCAAGTGGTCCCGCCCAGACCAATCAGCGGTGCCAGCGCGCACCGTCAGTCCGCCGTGGACGGTGAACCAGAGGCTACATAACGGAGAATGAAAGGTCGACCGATATGGTGGGGTTCGGTTGATCGCGGTAAGGTCCGCGTATACCCATAGGAGCATCCCGGCGACGTGGCCAAACGCCAACCTTCGGTGATCCGGATCGCAGTACTCGCGCTGATGACCGTGCTGGTCCTCAGCGCGCTTCCGTTCGGCGCGGTCGTGGGGGCGGCGACCCGTCCGGATGCCAAGGTCGTCGTGATCGTCGGCCCCGCCGGCAGCGCCACCCCGTACTACCGCCGCCTCGCCGACCAGGCCGCTGCCGCCGCGTCGAAGCTGACCTCGAACGTCGTGAAGGTCTACTCCCCGAACGCAACCTGGCCGAACGTCCGCGCCGCGCTCCAGGGCGCGTCGGTCGTGGTCTATCTCGGCCACGGTAACGGCTTTCCGAGCATCTACCGATCGGCGCTCTTCCCACCGACCCAGAACGGGTTCGGGCTGAACCCCCACGCCGGGGCGGCGGACTCGCACCAGTACTTCGGCGAGAAGCACATCGGGGACCAGATCAAGCTGGCCAAGGACGCGGTCGTCATCTTCAGCCACCTCTGTTACGCGAGCGGCAATACCGAGCCGGGCCTCGCCGAGGGAACCCTCGAGCAGGCCCAGCAGCGGGTCGACAACTACGCCGCCGGGTTCTTCCGGGCCGGTGCCGGGGCCGTGATCGCGGATGCCTACCTGGCGCCGAGCTACTACGTCACGAGCGTGCTGAAGGGCACCCGCTCGATCGACTCGATCTGGAAGAACGCCCCGAGCCGGAACGACCACTTCCTGCGCTTCCAGAGCCAGCGGACGAAGGGCGCGATCGCCCAGATGGATCCTGATCAGGTCGATTCCGGCTTCCACCGGTCGATCGTCCTGAAGGCCAAGCTGACGAGCGGCCAGGTCCTCGGCAACGCCGTGCGCGGGCCCGGTCAGCCCGAGGTCGTCCTCGAGCCGACGCTCACCGGGCTCGGCGTCACGTTCGGGGCGCCCGACCTCTCGAGCCCGCCGACCGCAGGGACGAAGACGTCGCTGACCCTGCCGGTCGCGGCCGATGCCGCCGCCCTCCTGCCCAACAAGCTGATGATCGGGACGCGCTGGGATCGTCTCGACGGCGGGGTCGTCGCGCCGGTCGGCCCGGCCGCGCCGGCAGCTCCGGTGCGTCCGTCGGCGACTCCCTCGGCTGGGCCGAGCGGTTCACCGAGCAGCCCGAGCGCGGGGCCGTCCGGCGACGATCCGGGCACGACCGCCGCCAGTCCACCCCCGATCGATCTCGTCGTCCCGGAACAGGCGGGCGAGGTCGTCGCGCCGGTCGCCGCCAGGAAGCTCGCCGGTGGCGGAATCGAGGTGCCGGTCGCCGTTCCCGCGAGTCCCGGGCTGTATCGCCTCGTCTCGACCGTGCACCAGGCCGACGGCGTGGCATTCGATGCCTCGACCCAGGCGCTGATCCCAGCCCTGGTGGTCCGCGTCACGGGGCCGCTCACCGCGACGTACGCCGCTCCAGCCGCAGCGACGGTCGTGGCCGGCGGCCAGTTCAGTCTCGCAGTCACCGTCTCGAACCTCGGCCGAAACGCGTGGGGCAGCGCCGCGGTGATCCACGGCTTCGATGCGGCGGAAACCGTGCCGGCGGCGCGGGCCACGCTCGTCGCGCGCTGGGTCGACCTGGGCGGCTCCACCATCGGAGGCGTCGTGCCGGCCGGTACGAGTGCGACCTCGATCCTGCCGGCCGGCCTCGCGCCGGGGGCGTCGGTTGCGGTCGACTTCCGGATGACCTCGCCGGCGGCGGGCGGCGAGTACCTGCTGGTCCTCGATGTCGTCGACCCGAAGACCGGCTCGCTGGCGGCGGCCGGCGTTCCCCCGGGCATCGTCCGCGTGACAGTGGTCCGCTAGAGACTCGCCGGCGACGGCGGTCGATGATCGGGCGATGAACGAGCGACACATTGCGGGGTTCCTGCCCAGCACCCACGGCTTCCACTTCGCAAATGCCTGGCCGGCCGGGCCGACGATCCGGTTTGGGCCGCTCGACCCGCGGGTCATCGGGGTCGGCGACGCATCGGCCGGACTCTGTGGAGGCATGTGCTACACGGTCGCCGACCTGTTCGCCGCCGGGCTGCCCGTCCCGCCCGATCGCGAGCCACCGACCAATGGCTCGGCCCGGTTCCAGTCGATCGTCCGACGTCAGGTCGAGTCGCTGGTCTGGCTCAGCGTGCCGATCCGGTTCTGGCTCCGGTCCGCGTTGGGCGGGTCATTCGGCGGCGATCGCGCCCGGGCCACGCTCGAGCGCGAGTGGCCGAAGGCACGCGCGGCGCTGGACGCCGGACGCCTGACCGCGATCGGGCTGATCCGCGTTGCGACCGGCGATCCTCGGAAATTGACAAGCAACCACCAGGTGATCGCCTGGGGCTACGCTGAAGATGGGCGGGGGGTGACCCTCCATCTCTACGACCCGAACTGGCCCGACCGCGACGACGTGACGGTGACGATCCACCTCAACCCGGCCCTGCGCCCAACCTCCCTCTCCCAATCGACCGGTGAGCCACTCCTCGCGTGGTTCGTCCTCCCCTACTCCCCGGCCGATCCGCGCGCGTGGCGCTGAGGTGATGTCGCTCCTGCATTGATTCGGGAGGCTGAAGCGGGATTCGAGCCAGCGATCGGCGCCATCTGCCGGTCTTGATGATGCGCATGCATCATTCCGACAGGAGCAGCTCGGAATCGAGGGTGCGCGCCATCCTCGGTCCGAAAGCGATGCAGCACCGACATCGCGGCACCTCTCGACGCGGTGCGGAGCCCTTCGCCGGCACCTGGTTGCAATGTGTCGGGTCTGGCCGGGCACATTGATCCGAGATCGAACGCCGGCCACGAAGCACATCGCAATGTTCGAGATGCGCCGATGTCGGACGCCGATGTCGGACGCCGATGTCGGACAGCGCGACAGGAGAGGAGGCGACTGTCGGGAGCGTTCGCTTTCGGACGAGTCGGCAATGGGACGGGACCGGACCTCGGGGCCGCCTCAGACCGCAGGCAGGACCTGGGCCTCGGTCTGGGCAGGCGCGAACAGGTCTCCGACATCGGCCACTCGCTCGACGATCGTCCGGATCGTCCAGCGGTCGGGCCGCAGGTCCGGGTCGTCGAGTTCGTCCCACGTGATCGGGGCCGACACTGGCGCGCCCGCCGCCGGCCGGACCGAGTACGGTGCGACGAGGGTCTTGATCGAGGCGTTCTGGGTGTAGTCGAGCCGTGCCTTGCCGCCGCGGTTGGCCTTTGCCCAGTCCCACGACACGAGATCCGGCACGGTCGAGCCGACCGCGCGGCTGACGGTCTCGACCCACGAGCTCGTCTCGCCAAACGTGTAGCGCGGCTCGATCGGGATCCAGACCTGGAGCCCGCGCTTGCCGGTGGTCTTGGGGTAGCCGCGGACGCCCAGGTGCTGGAGCGCCGTCCGGTACAGCCGGGCCAGGATCAGGGTTTCCTCCCAGGTCGTCTTCGTGCCGGGATCGATGTCGATCAAAGCGAACGTGGGCCGAGCCGGCTCGTCGAGCCGCGAGGTCCAGGCGTGGATCTCGAATGCCGCCTGGTTGCCGAGCCAGCACAGGGCCGCGACCCGGTCCGCGATCAGGTGATCGTTGGCGGAACGATCCTCGACCCCGACCTCGTGCCAGCGGCGCAGCCACGCGGGCGCGGTCGAGGGAATGTCCTTCTGCCAGAAGCTCGGGCCGCTCGCACCGTTCGGAAAGCGCTGGAGGTTGAGCGGCCGCTCCGCCAGGTGAGGCAGCATCGTCGGCGCGATCCGGGCGAAGTAGGCGATCAGCTCGCGCTTGGTCACGGGCTGGCCGTCGGGCTCCGACGGGTGGGCCGGGAAGAGGACCTTGTCGAGGTTCGTGAGCTTGACCTCGTCGCCCCCGACGCCGCCCACCCGCCAGACGCCCTCCGCTGCCATCGCGGCCAACCGATCAAGCTCGTTGGGCTCGACCGCCTGAGGTAGGGCGCGCGACGCCGTCGCGGGCGTTGGCTTGACTGTCTCCTTCGTCTCCATCGCTCCATCCTCCCCCACTCCGCTCGAACCTGTCGGCTCCTCGGCTTCGGCAGCCGCGACCGCTCTGGCCGACGAGACCGCCACCTCGCGGACGACGAGCAACGGATCGCGACCCGGCTCGATCCCCTTGAACGAGGTCTGGCGGACGTGGCCGTCGCGGGTCCAGCCACCGAGCTCGGCCCGGATCACGAGCTCGGGCCGGATCCAGGTCACGCCGCCCAGGTCGCCGCCCCAGCGGCCGCGGTAGTCCTGGGGCGGCGGCGGATCGAACGGCGGCGCATCGACGGCGAGCGGCGCCATCGCATCGAGGAGCCGCTTCCGGGTGGTTGCGGTGAACCCCGAGCCGACCTTTCCCGCGAACCGCAGCTTGCCATCCTCATAGACGCCGACCGCCACCGCGCCGAGGTCGCGGGCGTTGCCCTCACCGGGCGTCCAGCCGCCGACGACGAGCTCTTGTTCGGGCCGGAACTTCAGCTTCAGCCAGGCGGGTGACCGCTTGCCCGGCTCGTAGCGCGAACGACGGAGCTTGGCGACGATTCCCTCGAGGCCGCGCGCCTCGGCCGCCGCCATGAACGCGAGCCCCTCGCCGACCACGTGCGACGCGAAGCGGACCCGGCTGGTCTCGCGGAGGACGCTCCGAAGCAGGCGCTTGCGGTCCTCGAGCGGGACGCCGAGGAGCGATCGGCCGTCGAGATGGAGCAGGTCGAACACCTCGTAGACGAGCGGGCCGAGCGACCCGCCAGCGGCGGAACCCCGGCGCTGGCTGATCCGCTCCTGGAGCAGCGAGAAGTCCGGCCGGCCCTCGTCATCGAGCGCGACGACTTCGCCATCGACGATCGCCTCGCGCGCGTCGATCCAGGTCGGCGGCGAGAGCAGGTTCGGGAAGTACGTCTCGGCGTCCTTGAGGCTCCGGGTCCAGAGCTTGACGGTGCCATCACGAACGACCGCCTCGACCCGGTAGCCGTCCCATTTGATCTCGAACAGCCAGTCCGGGTCAGTGAATGCCTTGCCGGCCAGGGTTGCGGCCATCGGCTCGATTCGATCCGGCATCGGCCGCGCGACGGCCCCGGACAGGTCGATCTCGGCGACAGCCGCCGGCTGTTCACTCACCCAGAGCGCGTCCCGGTTCGCCTTGACCTCGTCGTTCGTCCGGCCGGTCTTCACGCTCTGCGGATGGTCCTCGGCATCCCAACCGCTGACCGCGTCGGCGTCACGCTTCTTGATCAGGAGCCACTGCTCGCTGTCGTCCTCGAACGCGGTCGCCGGCGCGCTGCCGGGGCGCCGACTCGTCCGGACGATCGTGAAGCGGCCGCGGACCTTCTGGCCCGTGAGCACGAACTTCAGCTCGCCCTTCTCGACCGCCGCGGCCGGGTCGGGCGTCTCCGCCTCGGGAACCCAGGTGCCCCAGTCCCACACGATCACGTCGCCGGCGCCGTACTGGGCCCGGGGGATCACGCCCTCGAAATCGAAGTACTCGATCGGGTGGTCCTCGACGTGGACGGCCATCCGGCGAACGACCGGATCGAGAGTCGGGCCCTTCGGGACGGCCCACGATACGAGGACGCCCGCGATCTCGAGCCGGACGTCGTAATGGAGCCGGGTCGCCCGATGACGCTGGACGACGAACCGGCCCGTCCCGGTCGGCGGCTCGGTGGCGCCAGCCGGCTCGGGGGTCTTGCCGAAGTCGCGCTTGCGGCGGTAGTGCTCGAGGGGCATGCCCGGAGTGTGCCAGTGTCGGCCCTCGGCCGGGGGTGCCGGTGGAACCTGGCTGGGGGGATGCACTGCGACCCATTGAATGTGACGGGGATCATCGACCGCCTGGAGTCGCGAGGGTTCGTCGAGCGTCGTGAGGATCCGGCGGACCGTCGCGTGCGCCGGCTGGTGGTGACCGATGCTGGTCGCGAGCAGCGAGATCGCATCGAGCGCCGGCTGCTGGATGCCGTTCCCGGAGCCGGTCGACTAACCGTCGTTGAGCGCGACCGCCTGCTGGACCTCCTGGCCGTGGCGTTCACCGGCTGAACGGCCGGGCATGATGTCGTCGGTTCGCTGAGGGCGCGGCGGCGAGATTCGCGCGCTACGGGTGTTCGCGCCGACTACGCTGACCTCCGCTTGCGGGCCGGCTTGGCAGCCGTCTCCTCGTCCTCGGCGACGGCCTTGGCCCGGGACTTCGCGGCCGTCCTGGGCTTGGCCGCGGGCGTGGCCGCACTGGTGGCCTTCTTGTCGCGAGCCTGGCGGGCGTCGGCGACCGACACGGGCTTCTCCGAGCCGGCGCTCCGCGCCTCTTTCGCCGCGTTCACGGACGCCTCGAGGGCGGCCATCAGGTCGATGAGCTTGCCACCCTGTTCGACCGGCTCCGGCGCCTTGACCTCGTGGCCCTCGATCTTCGACTCGATCACCGACATCAGCGCGTCACGGTACTCGTCCTTGTAGTCGGCGGCGTTGAACTCGGCGGTCATGGCCGACACGAGCTGGCGGGCCATCGCGAGCTCGGCCGGCTTGAACTCGTAATCCTCGTCGGGCAGGTCGAGCTCGGCGGTCGAGCGGATCTCGTCGGGCCAGTGAAGGGTCGTCAGGAGCATCGTGTCGCCGAACGGATCGAGCGAGGCGAGCGCCTCGCGATCCTTGATGACCACCTTGCAGATCGCCTTGAGACCCTCCTCCTGGAGCACCGAGCGGAGGAG
>JALYPW010000044.1 GCA_030856145.1 Chloroflexota bacterium
GTCGTGGCCGGGGTCGTGGCCGGGGTCGTGGCCGCGTCATGCGTCGGGGCCGGCGGGGGCGACTGCGTGCTCGTCCCGGGGTCGGCGAGCGGCTCCGGCGGCTCCGGTGTCCCGTCGGGGACGCGCGCTGGCCGAGCTGGCGCGAACCAGTCATGCGTCGGTCCCGAGTCAGTCCGACCACGACGAAGGCCGCGGATCGCGATGGCGATCAGGATGGCATTCGCGAGCAGGGTCAGGGCGAACGCGGGCAGCAACAGATCGGTGGGCATTCGACCTCGCGGTCCGGGCGGTGGGGGCCGACTCGAGTCTAGCCCGGATCGACCCCGACGGTCGCCGACGGGTCGGTCGTCGGCACTCGCCGAACGACGAGGAGGGTCAGGTCGTCAGACGGCTCTGCGGCGGCCCGGAAGGAAGCGACATCGGTCGCGATCGCCTGCACGGTCTCGTTGGCTGACCGCCCCGCCAGCTCGACGAGCAGGGCCCGGAATCGATCCTCGCCGTAGAACGCGGCGCTTGGGTCGCGCGCCTCCGTGACGCCGTCCGTGTGGCCGATCCAGGCGGCGCCCGGCTCCAGTCGGACCTCGATCGAGGTCGCGACGATGTCGTCCACCATCCCGATCAACCGGCCTGGCGGGTCGAGGATCTCGAGCCGGCCATCGGCGCGCAGGACGTGGACGGGATCGTGGCCGGCGCTCGCCAGCCGGAGCCGGCCGCTCGGCGCGTGGAGGACGGCGTGGGCCACCGTCACGAACAGGTTGTTCGCCCGCTCTGCGACCAGGATCCGGTTCACCCGGGCGAGGGTGTCGGCCGGGTCGCCGCCATGGTCCGCGGCGGCGTGGATCAGGGCTCGGCTGTCGGCCATGAGGATCGCGGCCGGAATGCCCTTGCCGGTGACGTCGGCGACGACGAGCCCGATCAGGCCGGGCCGGTCGCGCACCGGGAACACGTCGTAGAAGTCGCCACCGACCTCGCGGGCCGGCTCGTAGGCGCTCGCGATCTGCCAGCCGGGAACGTCCGGAAACCGGCGGGGCATCAGCGAGATCTGGATCCGCCGGCCGATCTCGAGCTCGTGATCGAGGACGCGCCGCTCCGAGACCTGGCGTTGGAGCGCGGCCCGCTCGATCGCGAGCGCGGCCTGGCCGGCAACGGCGGCGAGGAGCTGGCGATCACCGGGGCTGAACGGCGCCGCGCCGACCGCACGGGCGAGGGCGATCGAGCCCTGATGACCTCGCCCCGTCCGCAGGCATGCGACAAGGATCGTCGCGAACGGCCCGTCCTGCTCGTCCGCGCTGTCCGCACACGTCCCCCCGACGGGGTCCTCGGCGCGGAGCCGCTCGAGCAGCGGCCGGGCCGCCGACCCGAGGCGATCGATATCGTCCGGCTCGCCCGAGCTCGCGAGCGGGGTCCGGTCGTCGGCTCCGAGGACGAGCCCGACGGTCGCGCCGAGTGGCCGGGCCACGGTCGAGAGGGTGCAGCCCGCGATCGCCGCCGGATCGAGCGAGTCGCCGAGCATTGCCGACAGGCGCGAGAGGAGGGACAGCTCACGGAGATCATGGATCGCCGCCGCACCGACCGCCCGCCGCCGGAGCGCTTCGGCCGCTGCCATCTGGACGGCTCGTCCCACGAACCGGGCCACGGCCGGACCGGCGTCACCGCCACCCATGACCTCGATCGTTCCGGCGACCGCGCCGTCGACCTCGACCGACTCGCGGATCGGGTCCGACGGCTCATGGGCGTCACTGGCCGGGCCCGCGAGGACGCGGCCGTCGCCGTCGAGGAGCCGGATCGTCGCCGCCGGGGCCAGCTCCCGGGCGGCCTCGAGCAGGCTCGCGACGGCGGCCGGCTCGATCAGCCGCGCGAGCGACGTCGGTGCCGACATCGGCATCGAGCTCGGCCGCCGGCTCAGCCGCCCGCGGCGGCCAAGGCGGTGGCGCGATCGGCGTGGACCGGGAAGAGCGACAGCATCCCGCTCCGATCCAGGACGCGATGGATCGCCGGCGGCGGCCCGGCCAGGACGAGGACGGCATCCTCGTCGTCCGCGCTGCCGGCTCCGATATCGTGGATCGCCTGCCAGCCGTCCTCGGGCGAGGTCGGCTCCTGGCCGTGAAGGAGCAGGGCGATCGAGTGGATCGCGACGAGGCCCGAGCTGCCCATGTAGGACAGGCCGGCGAGGTCGAGGACGATCCGGCTGGCGCCACCGTCGCGGGCTGCCCGGCCGGCGTCGATCGCCTGCTCGAAGTTGGAGCCGTCGAGTTCGCCGGTCAGAGCGATGACGGCGAGGTCAGCGCTCGGTCGCTCCGTCG
>JALYPW010000077.1 GCA_030856145.1 Chloroflexota bacterium
GGCCGGCCCGACCGCGGTCCACTCCGCGACGATCGGAGCCCCCGTGACGAGCGCGGCCCGCGCCCGGATCGGACACCCCGCGACGGCGGCCGGACCTCGTCCGCTCTGAGCGAGACCGAGACCGCCGAGGTCCAGGCCGCACGGGGCTCGCTGGCCGCGGAACGGGCCGATCTCGAAGCCGCCGAGGCATCGCCCGAGGCACTGGCCGCCGGCAAGGAGATCCTCGAGGAGTTGATGAAGCACATCGGCTTCGTCGCCCGGGTCGAGGTCGAGACCGGCGACACGAGCCGCCTGAACGTCGTCGCCGACCCGGACGGCCGTGAGGCCCTCGGGGCATTGATCGGCCGTAAGGGCGAGCGCCTGTCGGCCCTCCAGCACCTCGTGAACCTGATGCTCTCGCGACGGATGGGCGAGTGGACGCGCGTCCTGGTCGATGTCGAGGACTATCGGGGCAGGCGCGAACGCCAGCTCCGGGACCTCGCGACGCGGGCTGCCGCCCGGGTCGAGGAGACCGGCAAGATGGTCCAGCTCGAGCCGATGCCGGCCCTCGAGCGGCGCTGGATCCACCTCGCCCTGCGCGATCATCCGCAGGTCGCCACCCAGTCCATCGGCGAGGAGCCGAACCGCCGGATCGTCGTCCTGCTGCGAGGCGGATGATCGGTCGCACCCGCCGACAGCGTCACGGACCGCGGTCACCGGGCGTCACGATCCAGCTCACCAATGGTTTGCCCAGCTCCCGCCGCTAGGATGTCGCGACGATGACCACTGCGCCCACGCCCTCGACGCTCGATGAACCGACTGCGACCGGCCGCCGTTCGCGGCACCTGCTGCCGCGCTTCGCGCTGGCGTTCTTCCTGGGTCTCGTCGCGGTTCTCGTCATCGGCGTTGGCGCGCTGTACGCCTACGACCAGCAGTACCGCGACCGGATCCTGCCCGGCGTCCGGGTGGGCTCGGTGGATCTGACGGGAATGACCGCCGACGAGGCAGCCAGCCGACTCCACGAGACCTACGACGACCTCGGGACCGGCCAGATCGTCCTCGTTGCCGGCGACAAGGAGATCGTCCTGCCATTCAGCCGGGCGAGGCGCGTCGCCGACGTCGGTTCGATGGTCGGGCGGGCGATGTCCGTCGGCCGGGCCGGGAACGCGGTCGAACGCGCGATCGCCAATGCCCGGACGGCGTTTCGAGGCGTCGACATCGCCCCCCAGGTTCGCTATGACCAGGCTTCGCTGACCCGCTGGGTGAACGCCCTCGCGGCGGCCCAGCATCTCTCGCCCGATGACGCGGTCGTCGCCCGGACCGAAAGCGGCTTCACGATCACGCCGAGCGTCACCGGTCATCGGGCCGATCCGGCGCCCGCGCTGGCAACCCTGATGGAGGCCCTCGCCGAGGTCGACTCCCCCGCCGAGATCCGGGTCGCGTTGCCGTTCGCCGACCTCGACCCGGCGATCACCACGGCCGAGGCCCAGGCGGCAGTTGCAGCCGCCAACCGGATCGCCGCAGACATCCGGATCGTCGATGGCAAGGAGTCCTGGACGATCGCCGCCGGGACCATCCGGGCGTTGGTCACGTTCCAGATCGCCGAGGACGGGACCTTCGGGCCGGTCGTCAACACGAGCAAGCTCGAGAAGGTCCTTGGGCCCGTCATCAAAGACGTCGCACGTCCCGCCCGCAACGCCTCGTTCAAGATCAGGGGGACCAAGGTCGTCGGGGTCGTTCCCTCAGCCGTCGGCCGAGCGCTTGACACGAAGAAGACGGCGACTGCCGTCGGCGAGATGCTCACAACCCGGGCCGGCGGGGGCCCGACGGCCACCGTCGCGGCCGTCCTGACCACCACGAACCCGTCGCTGACGACGGCCGAGGCCGAGGCGGCCGCCCCGAAGATGCGCGAGATCTCGCGCTGGACGACCTGGTTCCCGATCAGCGATCGGAACCACTTCGGCGCGAACATCTGGATCCCTGCTCTCGACATCGACGGCACTGTCGTCGCTCCGGGCGAGGTGTTCGACTTCTGGGATGCGGTCGGTCCGGTTACGCGAGCCCGAGGCTACGGCGACGGCGGGGCGATCATCAACGGCAAGACCGAGCCCCAGGGCGCGCTCGCCGGCGGCATCTGCACGTGCTCGACGACCCTTTTCAACGCCGCGCTCCGGGCCGGCTTCGAGATGGGGGCCCGGCGCAACCACTACTACGCGATCGACCGCTACCC
>JALYPW010000088.1 GCA_030856145.1 Chloroflexota bacterium
GCCCTGACCTTGCCCTTGGCCCTGACCTTGCCCTTGGCCCTGACCTTGCCCTTGGCCCTGACCTTGGCCCTGACCTTGCCCTTGGCCTTGACCTTGACCTTGCCCTTGACCCTGGCCCTGGCCCGGCTGGCCGCTCTGCCCCGGCTGGCCCTGCCCCTGACCTTGACCCGGCTGGCCGCTCTGCCCCGGCTGGCCCTGGCCCTGACCCTGACCTTGACCCGGCTGCCCGGCGTTCTGCGACGCGTTGGCCAGGTTCCGGCGGGCTTCCTGGAGCTGTGACGCCGCCCGGGCCAGGTCACGATTGGTCTGGACCTGCTCACCGGTGCCCTGGAGCGCCTCTCCGAGCTTGTCGAGCGCGGCCCGGGCGGCTGCCGTCTGGCCCTGGGCAATCGCCTGGGCCGCATCGCGGAGCGCCTGACCGGCGGCCCCGCTGGCCTGGGATGCCTGCGACTGGAGCCCGGCGAGGGCCGCCGCGGCCTGGCTGCGCTGCTCCGGGGTCATCCCGTCCAGCTTGTCGCCCAGGACCTTCAGGTCGTCCGCGGCCGTCTTAGGATCGCCGTCCTTGTTCGCGTCGGGCTTGCCTGAGGCGGCCCGCGACAGTGAGCGGTTCAGCGACGTCAGCGCGGACGATCGCTGCTCATTGCCCGGATCGAGCTGGCTCTGGAGTGATGCCTCGACCGAGCCGAGGCGGGCCAGATTGGCCTTGAGATCCTCCGGGTTGGCCCGGAGCTGGGCGGCCAGGTCGCGCAGGTCCGTCGCGAGTCGCGTCCGCGGATCGTCGGGCCTGACGCCCTTCGTCTCGAGCTCCTTGGCGATCTCGTCGATCCGCGCGGCCTGCTTCACCGCCTCGTCACGATTGGCCCGAGCCTCGGCGATCCGGATGTCCTGGACGTTCGGGAGGAGCGTCAGCGGAACCAGCAGCAGCGAGGCGGCCAGGGCGATGCCGGCCGGCCGATGGGACAGGCGCGGCCGGAACAGGTTGATCGGAGCGACGCGCAGCGAACGAAGCGCATCGAGTCGCTGGCGACGGACGAAGCGCTCGGCTTCCGCGCCATCGGACAGGTCGTCGAAGCGGAGGTCGTGGTTCTCGAGTGCGTCACCATCGACCGGCTCGTCGGCCGGGGGGCCGGCGAGGGCGGGGAACGCCGACGCCAGCGACAGGGCGCTCGAAACGCGATCTCCGAGCCGTCCCTCGGCGTCGACGGCAAGTGCGGTCTCGCCGATGCTCGGGCGAGCGTGAACCGCCGCCGCCAGCCAGATCCCCACACTCACCATCGCGATCGCGACGACAAGGACCGGCAGGAGCTCGATCGCGACGACCCGGGCAACGCCGAGGAGAACTGCTTCGGCCGCCACGACACCGGCGACGGCAAGCCACACCCGGCGCACGATCCGCCGGACCCACAGGCGCCGACGGTGGCCGGCCAACCCGGAGCGAATCGCGACGAGCGACGGATCGAGTGGCCCGTTCACGCCGGTGCGCGGGTCGGGGGGAACCACGGGCCGGTCACCGGCCGCCGTCCGCGACCGACCGACTGCCCGGCCGAGCCGGGATCGGGCGCCACCGAGCATGGTCATCAGGTGATCCTCCGGAGCGATGGCCGCAGGATTCGCCAGCGGCGGGTCGGGGAGACGAGTTGGACGGACGCGAGGATGAAGATCACGGACATCACGCCCCAGGCCTGGAGGCTGCGCGGCCAGAACGTGTCACGCCGGACACCGAACGGCTGCGGATCGGTGGCGGTCAGCCCGATGCCGCCGAGGCCATTGATCGGCTTGCTCGCGGGCTCGGTGACCGGCGCGCCGCCGCCATCGAACCCGGTTCCGGGAATCGAGATCGGAGTGATCAGGCTGCCAGCGCCTCCCCCGACCGAGATCGCCCCGTTGGTCACGGTGTTCAGGCGACTGCACCAACCGCCGTACCCATCGGAGGCGCCGCAGATCACGTCGTACTGGGCGGCGAACGGGTTGAACCACAGGAGCGCCTGCGGGGCCCGGCCCTTTATGGGGCCGAGACCACTCGACCCGGTCCCGCCGATCGTCTCGTTGCCGACAACCGTCCCGGACGAGAACCCGGTGCTCGAGACGCCGGCCATCGTGTTCCAGAAGAGGACGCTGAACATCGTGCCGAGGGTCAGGAACAGGACCATGAAGAACGTGACGACCGTGGCCCCCTGGGTCCGCTGCATGATCGCCGAGATGAACAGGCCGAGCGAGCCCAGCCCGATGGCGGACACGAGCAGCACCGCATAGGCCC
Source organism: Chloroflexota bacterium (assembly GCA_030856145.1). Taxonomy (GTDB): domain Bacteria; phylum Chloroflexota; class Limnocylindria; order Limnocylindrales; family CSP1-4; genus CF-46. The sequence continues at coordinate 2,258 of JALYPW010000088.1, forward strand.
GGATCACGTCGTCGGGCCCGACCCCACCGAAGACGAACACGAGTGCGGTCAGCGGGATCGAGGCGGCGATCAGGAGGAAGACGTAGGCGAGGGCGCTCAGGAGCTTGCCGATCACGATCGCAAGGGACGAGATCGGGGTCGCCGTGAGCATGTCGAGCGTCTGCTTCTCGCGCTCGAGGCTGATCGAGCCGGCCGTGAACGCCGGAGCGAGGAAGACGACCAGGAGCGTCTCGATGAGGATGAGGGCGCCGAACACCTCCTGGCCGACGAGTGACGAGGCGAATGCCGCCGACGCACCCTGGAGCGTGGAGGTCTGGACGTAGCGCTGCTCGGCGACGAGCTCCCACGCCCAGGCGAAGCCGCCGAGGAAGAGGAGGTAGAAGGTGAGGACCACGAACGCGCGCCGCCCGCGCACCCGGCCGCGCAGCTCCTTGACCCCGACGGCGACGATCGAGTCGATCCCGCGGGCGGTCGACCGGATCGGATTGGGTCGGTGCCGGCGCGGGGCGAGGGGCGACTCGCCGACCACCTCGGTCCGGACCGGCCGGCTGGTCGCGCCGGCGGCAACGTCCTCGATCTCGACGCCGTCGCCACGGCTCCGATCGAGGATGGCCTCGCCTCGCTCGTCGGGCATCGTCAGGCCACCTGCTCGCTGGTCGCACCGGTCTGGTCCGCCGCGTTCGCCGCGGTGACCTGGAGGAAGAGCTCCTCGAGGTCGCTGGCGGCGCGGGCGAAGGACGTGATCCGGATCCCGCTCGCGACCGCGGCCGCGAGAAGCTGGGCCGACGCGGCGTCATCGCCCCGGAACCCGAGCTCGATCTGGCCGTCGTCGAGGATCGTCGCCGACGCCACGCGCGGGTCGGCAGTGAAGTGCTCCCGTGCCGAATCAAGCCCCTCGTTCGAGAGGATCCGGACCCGGAGGACCGCGCCGTAGCGGAGGCGCTTCTCGATATCAGCCACCTTGCCGTGGGCGAGGACCCGGCCGTGATCGATGATCGCGACCGCGGTGCACAGCTCCTCGAGCTCGGGCAGGATGTGGCTGCTGATGACGATCGTCTTGCCGAGCGCGCGCAGCTCCCGGAGGAGCTCACGGAGCTCGACCCGGGCGCGCGGGTCAAGTCCGGACGCCGGCTCGTCGAGGAGCAGGACGTCGGGGTCGTGGACGAGGGTGTGGGCGAGGCACAGGCGCTGCTGCATTCCCCGCGACAGGCCCTGGACGTAGGCGTTGCGCTTGTCACCGAGGTCGACGAGGTCCAGCAGGTCGCCGATCATGCGCCGCCGCCTGGATGCGGGAATCCCGTAGCAACGGGCGAAGAAGTCCAGGTACTCCCAGACCTTCATGTCGTCGTAGACCCCGAAGACGTCCGGCATGAAGCCGAGGACGCGGCGGGCATCGTCCGGGTTCCGCAGGACGTCGATCCCGGCCACTTCGGCGTGGCCGGACGTCGCGGTCAGGAGTGTGGCGAGGATCCGGAGGGTCGTCGACTTGCCTGCCCCATTGGGTCCGACGAGGCCGAAGATCTCGCCCGAGCCGACCGTCAGATCCAGGCCCGCCACCGCGAGCGTGCCCGGATAGCGCTTGACGAGGCCGCGGGTCACGACGATGTCGGTCACTTGACGGTCCCCTGGATCGACAGGTTGAGATAGGCGTTGACCTGGTCCTGGCGCTCGTTGACGAGCCGGACGAGCATGGTGCCCGTGCCCGGATCAACGTACCGCGCTGCCTCGGCGAGGTCGTAGACCTGGTTCTCGGCCAGATGCGGCAGACGCCGCCAGGAGCCCGCACCGATCCGATCGAACACCTCGACCTCGGGTCGTCCGTCGAACTGGTCGGCCGGGATCGGCTTCGGGCAGTCCTTCGGGACAAGGCGGTCCTCACCGGTCGGGTCGGGCAGGCAGATGTCCGGGATCGGCTCGATCGCCTGACCGCCGGTGTCCCGCACGGCCCCGTCTGGCCCGAACCCGAGGCTCATCCGGACGTGGCTGGCGGTCAGCGTGCCGGCGAAGGCGATCGGGCGGAAGGACAGCGTGACCGAGCCCTGGCCGAAGATGAACGACGGGTCCTTGTTGAAGAAGTTCGCGTCCGCATCGGTGACCGTGGACCGGATCAGGTCGCCGCTGAAGGTCACCCGGCCGCGGACCGCCATCGGGACCGGCACGTAGTAGAGAACATTGCTGACCCGATTGGCGGACTGGTCCTCGACCGTCACGTCGATCACGCCGTCGCGGCCCCAGGCCAGGATGACCGGTCCCTCGGTCGGGAGACGACCGAGGTTGCCGAACTGCGGATCGATCGTCAGCTGGTCGATCACCCGATGGCGGGTCTGGTCCCGCCGGGTCGCTTCCGAGGTCGCCGCCGTATTGTCGAAGAAGAGCTGGCCGAACAGCTTGTCCGACAGGCTCTGCTGGAACGGCGTCGGGACGATCGCGAGGCTGACCGCGACCTGCTCGCCGGGCAGCAGATCCTTGAGGACCTTGACGTTGCCGCCGAGAACGACCGCCGGGCGCTCGAGCCGCCGGTCGGAGTCGTTGCGCACGAAGCCGGTCAGTATCCCGTCGACCAGGGCCAGCTCGGCGTGGATCTTCGGCACGGTCGCCTGCGACTCAGCCCGGATCGTGCGCAGCGAGCCGAAGCCGACGGCCAGGTTGCGGACCCGCGACGGGTTGCCCTGGATGACGTCGAGCGACGCCCCGGACCCGCCGAAGATGTCGCCGGAGATCGGTGAGGAGAGGAGCGCTCCGCCCGGGATGGCGACCTGGTACGTGCCGCGGGTGGGTGAGAACACCCCGAGGTAGACGCTGGCGCTGCCCTCGGTGGCGTCGGGTGCCCCGCGGACGATGCCGACTTCGTTGACGATGATGCTGCTGCCGCGCAGGGCGGATCCGAACGCGTACGCTCCGACGGCGAAGCCGACGATCAGGACGGGCATCGTGATCCATGCCCACTCGCGCCGGTCGATCCGACGCAGGACGAGGTAGTTGATCGGGCCGATCAGCACGATGTAGCCGACCAGCAGCAGGATCAGGCCGCCGAGCGGCGGCAGGGCGAGGGACGGCAGGTTGCTGACGGCGCCGACGATCTGGCTGTCGTCGCTGATCGACACCGTGCCCTCCGAACGGGCCGGGATGAGGGCCGGCCAGAGCGCGCGGCCGACGGTCGATTCGGCGATCCAGCCGGTCGTCGGGTCGACGCCCAGGATCGTCACGCTGCCGCTGCCGTAGCCGGTCTGGCCGGCGATCACGCGGTCGCCGCTCGTGGCGAGGGCCCGGCCGCGGATCAGCTCGCCGGCCATGGCCGGCAGATCCGTGGCGCCCTTCGGCGGCACGCCGAGGAACGAGGCGAGGGACGCCGGCGCGACATCGATGGTCGAGTCGGGGCGATACGGCAACAGGTCGTCGGGGAAGCCGCCGAGGGCGCCGATCCCGCCGCTCCCGCCGAGGATGACGAGCCGTCCGCCGAGGGCGAGCCAACCGCGCAGCGCGGTCAGCTGATCGGTCTCGAGAGTCGAGGCATCGACGTCCTGCCAGACGAGGCGATCGAGCACCGACCAGGCCTCGATCCTGCTGGGCAGGTCGGCGACGGCAAGGGGCACGACGACGGCCGGCTGCTGGTTCTGGAGAGCGGGCAGGTTGAGCGTGCCGCTGACCCGCGGCCCGTTCTCCGCGATCACGCCGACGATGAGCTGGGCTGGATCGTGGATCGATACCGCGACCTTCTGTCGGAGCATCGTCTCGCCGCCGACGACCAGGGCGACCTCGAGCGATTGACCGAACGACGGCGGTTGAGCGTGCAGGATCCAGGTCTTGTCGGACGGGCTGTCGAGCTGGACGGCGGTCGCGTAGCGGGTCCCGCCCTGGGCGCCGCCCTGGAGGCGGATCTCGCCGCTGATCGACGGACCGGTGTTGACCAGGTGGACCTCGATCGCGATCCATGACCCGAGGCGGGCGTGGCCCTGGAGCAGGACACGGGCGGTCATCGTCGGTGGATCGGCAGCGAGGACGCGTCCCGCGAGCGGCCCGACAGCGCCCGCGACGAGCAGCCAGGCGGCGGCGGTCAGGGCGATGAGTCGGGGAAGACGACGCTGCGCGCGACGAGTCACGGGCACTCCACGTGCGGATGGCGGTTGCGGTCTCAGCATCGACGCCCCGGGCTCCCGAAAAGTTGCGCGGCCGCAGGATCGGGAGCGGAACGGGACAGCGCACGGATCCGGGCCGGCGCGCATCACCTCGGGCGGCGGAACCGCCACGCCTATCGTACGATGCCGTGCGAGGCAGGCGGCTGCGGCGTCACCCGGGTCGCCCGCCGCGAGGAGCCTCGCCAGCCGGCTCGTCACGATCGAGGATTCCGTGCCCCAGATCCGTCCGTTCCGCGCCCTGCGCTATGTGCCCGACAGCGTCGGCGACCTCGCGGCCGTCGTTGCCCCGCCGTACGACGTCCTGGGCGCCGAGGACCGGGCGCGCCTGCGAGCCCTGAACCCGAAGAACGTCGTCCGCCTCGACGCGCCGACCGACGAGGTCGGGGACGCCGAGGACGATCGCTACCGGCGAGCAGCTCGAACCCTCGCCGCATGGCGCTCCGACGGGACGCTCCACAAGGATCCGCGGCCGTCCATCTACGTCCACGAGCAGACCTATCGCGTCCCGGGCACCGACGTGGAGCGGACGCAGCGCGGGTTCTTCGGGCGGCTGCGGCTCGAGCCGCTCGAACCCGGGTCCGGCGTCCTCCCGCACGAACGCACCCTGGCCGTCCCGCGCGAGGACCGCTACCGGCTGCTGCGCGCCACCGGCGTCAACACGAGCCCGGTGATCGGCCTGTACGACGATCCGTCGGGGCGGGCCTCCGCGCTCCTTGCCGGACTCACCGCGGGACCGGCCGCGATCGACGTCCGAGATGCCGACGACGTCCGACACCGGGTCTGGGTCGTCGCCGCGGACGGGCCGGCTGCGGCCGACGTCGCCGACCTGATCGCAATCGCCTCGGCCGAGCGGGTCACGATCGCCGACGGCCATCATCGCTACGAGACCGCCCTCCGCTACCGCGACGAGCGGCGGATGAGCCGGTCGTGCGAGGAAGATCCGGCGTTCGACTACCTCCTCATGCTCTTCCTCGAGACGACCGCCGAACCGCTGACCGTCCTGCCGACGCACCGGATCGTCGGCGGGCTCGGCGAGGCCGGGGTCGAGCGCCTGATGGCCGGCCTGGACGAGCTGTTCGCGGTCCGGGCCGCGTCGCGGACCGAGCTGCTCGAGGTGCTCGGCGATCTGTCGGCCGTCGCCGCCGCCGGCGGAGCCGGCCACTTCGGGCTCTGGACGCGGACTGGCGGCGCCTTCCTCACTGCGCGGCGAGCGGCCTTCGAGGCGCTCCTCCCGGCAGGCGGTCGAGCCGTCCGCGGGCTCGATGTCGTCCTGCTCGGTGTCGCCCTCGAGCGCCTCGCCGGAATCGACCCGGCCGGGGTCGCTGCCGGTCGGATGTCGTTCACGAAGTCGGCTGCCGAGGCCCTCGCTGCCGTGGATGCGGCTCGAGACGGAGCCGACGCGGCGTTCCTGCTCGAGCCGACCCCGGTCGCCTCGATCGCCGCGGTTGCCGGTGAAGGCGATGTGATGCCCCAGAAATCGACCTACTTCTACCCGAAGGCCCTGACCGGGCTCCTGATCAACCCGCACGAATGGTGAACCAGTGACCGAGTCGACGCCCGACCAGATCCTCGCCCGGGCGCAGGTCCCATCCGCGAACGGCCGGCCTGTGCGCAAGGACGAGATCGAGCTCCACGACCGCGGCGTCTACATCGAATCGTGGCTTCCGGAGCGACGATCCCGCCGGAGGCCGCTGCTGTTCGTCCACGGCGAGCTGACCGGTTCGTGGCTGTGGGAGAGGTTCCTCGGCTACTTCGCGTCGCGCGGCTGGGAAGGGCACGCCCTCAACCTCCAGAATCACTACTGGTCGCGGACCACGGACCCGGCGGAGATCACGTTCGAGACCTATGTGGGTGACGTGGCCGGGGCCCTCGATCGGCTGGGCGCGACGACGGTGGTGATCGCGCATGGCTTCGGTGCCCTCCTCGCCATGAAGGCGGCTGAGCAGGTCCCGCTCGGAGGATTGGTGTTGCTCGCCCCGGAGCCACCCGCCGCCCTGCGCTCCGGGGTCCAGCCTCACGAGCTGCGCGACATCCCGGACGTCTACGGCCGCGGCCGCATCGGCTGGTCGACCCTGCCCGAGAAGCTTCAGCGCGATCATCGCGACCTGACGATCGCCGACGTCCTGCGGATCCAGCACCTCCTCGGCCAGAAGCCGCACGAGAGCGGTCGAGCGATGCGGGCCGTCCTGTCCGGCATCCCGGTCGACCCGCGGCCGTTCGCAGAGATCCCGCGGCTGGTGATCGGGGCCGGCCTCGATCGCTCGGTCGCGGAGCCGATGGCCGAGCAGGTCGCGAC
>JALYPW010000094.1 GCA_030856145.1 Chloroflexota bacterium
GTTTCTGAGAGTCACAGCCGCGCAACATCCGGGGGCGTGGCCCGACGGAGGCCGTCCGGCGCTCAGGCCCAGAACCCGCTCCCGTAGCCGGCGACCAGGACGACAAAGGTGAGCACGCCGAGTCCGAGCCAGAAGGCGACGGCCATCCACGTTGACGTCGGCTCCATCTCGGGGTTCCTGAGCTCCGGTAGCTCGCCGTCGCGGCGGTTGATTCCCCAGCGTCGCGACAGCATCCCGCGTCGCCAGTTCGTCTCGCTGACCGGCCGCGGCTCGACGCCGCCCTTGCCGTCCGGTCGGTGGAGCTGGAGGCTCATCGATCTCCCCGTCCTGCCGCGCCGAGCAGGACCGGATCGCCGTCCGGGTCATCGTCGGCGCCTGCGCCCGTCGCCTCGGATCGATGGTTGGGCTCGTGGCGGGTGTCCATCTCGCGCTGCTGGCCGTCCTCCCAGAGGAGCATCTCCTGGGTGAACGAGACCTCGCTGCTGAACAGCGCCCCGACCGACTCACCGCGGTGGATCCGCTTGATCGCCTCGCCGATCAGGGGCGCGACCGACAGGGTCGTGATCTTCGACAGGCGCTTGACCGCCGGCAGCGGCACGGAGTCGGTCAGGACAACCTCGAGCAGATTGGAGTCACGGATCCGATCGACCGCCGGATCACTCAGGACGCCGTGAGTGGCGCAGGCGTAGATCTCGGTCACGCCCTCGCGCTCGAGTGCCCGGACGATCTCGATCAGCGTTCCGGCCGTGTCGATCTCGTCGTCGACGATGATCGCCCGCTTGCCTCGGACCTCGCCGATGACGTTCATCAGTTCCGCCCGGTCGAGGTTTCCGATCCGGCGCTTCTCGATGATCGCGAGGGGGGCGTCGAGCAACTCGGCAAACGTCCGGGCGCGCTTCGCAAAGCCGAGGTCGGTGACGACCACGACGTCCTCGATGTGCTTGTGGATGAAGTAGTTCGACAGGAGGTGGACGGCGGTCAGCTCATCGACCGGGATGTTGAAGAAGCCCTGGATCTGGCCCTGGTGGAGGTCCATTGTCAGGACTCGATCGGCGCCGGCGACCGTGATCATGTCGGCGATCAGGCGAGCCGTGATCGGGACCCGCGGCTGGTCCTTCTTGTCCGATCGGCCGTAGGCGTAGAACGGGATGACGGCGGTGATCCGGCCGGCGCTCGCCCGCTTGAAGGCATCGATCATGATCAGCAGTTCCATGATCGACTGATTGACCGGGTGCGACGTCGGCTGGATGAGGAAGATGTCCTTCTCGCGGACATTGTCGAGAATCTTGACGAAGATGTTCTCGTTGGCGAACTGGAAGACCTCGGCCTTGCCGCACTCCGTCCCGAGCCACCGGGCGATCTTCCTGGCAAGCTCGGGGTTCGCGTTGCCGTGATAGATCTCGAACTGGTCCGCGTACACCGCGTCCTCCCGAACAAGCGGCCTCACGACGCCGTCACGCGCCGCTGCCCGGCACCGGATCGCTCCCGCCCGGTTCGGGGGCGTCATTGTCCTCGATGCCATCGCGCTCCGCCAGTCCGGACCGGAAGGCGGCGATCGCGACGACCCGATCGCCCTCGGCGAGACGCATGACGATCACACCGCGGGCGCCCGACGAGTAGCGGTTGATCGAGTTCGTCTCGGTCCGGATGACCTGGCCGCCGGCGCTGATCAGGAGGAGCTCCTCATCGGCCGCGGTCACCTGCTGGACAGCCGCCACGAGCCCGGTCTTCCTGCCCTCGAGGGCGATCAGCCGGACGCCCTGGCCGCCGCGGTGCTTGCGCCGGAACTCAGCGAGCCCGACGCGTTTGCCGTAGCCGGTTTCGGTCAGGACGAGGAGGTCCGCCTCGGGCTCGACGACGGTCATCGCCACGACGCTGTCGCCTTCGCGCTTCAGGAGCCGGATGCCGATGACGCCGGCCGCATCGCGGCCCATCGGCCGGACCTCGTCCTCCTCGAACCGGGCGAGCATGCCCTGGGCGGTGGCCAGGATCACATCATCGGTCCCGCTCGAGATGTCGACCCAGGCGAGGTCGTCGTTGTCCTGGATCGTGATTGCCCGGATGCCGGTCGAGCGGACCCGTTCGAACTGCTCGAGCGGGGTCTTCTTGATGTGCCCTCGTCGGGTCGCCATCACGAGGAAGTGGCCGGGCTCGAAGTTGGGCAGGACGATCGTCGCGACCGGGACCTCGCCCGCCTCGACCTGGACGCCCGGCAGGTTGATGATCGGAGTGCCCTTCGCCTGGCGGCTGGCGTCGACGATCGCGTGGACCTTGGCGCTGAACACCCGGCCACGGTTCGTGAAGAACAGGGCCCAATCGTGGGTGTTGGCCACGATCAGGTGCTCGACCGCGTCCTCCTCGCGGGTGACGTGGCCGATGATCCCCTTGCCGCCGCGATGCTGGCGGCGGTAGGTGGCGACCGGCTGGCGCTTGATGTAGCCGCGGCCGCTGATCGTGATCACGACGTCCTCGTCGGCGATCAGGTCCTCGTCGGTCATCTCCCGGCTGGTGTCGTCGGCGACGCGCGTCCGGCGATCGCCGCCGAACCTCTTCTTCAGCTCGGCGAGCTCGTCCTTGATGATCCCGAGCACGCGCTGCGGGTTGGCGAGGATGTCCTCGAGCTCCGCGATCAGCTGGATGACGCTGAGGTACTCGTCCTCGATCTTCTTGCGCTCGAGGGCGGCGAGTCGGGCCAGCCGCATGTCGAGGATCGCCTGGGCCTGAATCTCGCTCAGGTCGAAGCTGCTCATCAGGTTCGTCCGGGCCAGCTCGACGTCGGCCGACTCGCGAATCGTCCGGATCACCGCGTCGAGGTTGTCGAGGGCGATCTTCAGGCCCTCGAGGATGTGGGCCCGGGCCCGTGCCTTGCCCAGGTCGAATTCGGTCCGCCGCCTGACGACGTCGCGGCGATGGTCGAGGTAGTGGACGAGGACGCTCTTGAGCGGCAGCGTCTGGGGCTGACCGTCGACGAGGGCCAGCATGTTCATGTTGAACGCGAGCTGCATCGAGGTGTGCTTGAACAGGTTGTTCAGCACCTTGTGCGGGTTGAAGTCGCGCTTGATCTCGATGTAGACCCGCATCCCGTCGCGATCGGACTCGTCGCGCAGGTCGCTGATTCCGTCGATCCGCTTGTCCTTGACAAGATCGGCGATCTTCTCGAGGAGCGACGCCTTGTTCACCTGATACGGCAGCTCGCTGATGATGATCGCCATCCGGTCGCCACGGACCTCCTCGAAGGCGACCTGGGCGCGCATGACGACCCGGCCGCGGCCGTGGGCGTACATCTGGCGGATCGCGTCGACGGTCTCGTTCTCGCCGGTCAGCGGGTTGCGCTGCGTCTCGAAGCGGTAGATCGTCCCACCGGTCGGGAAGTCCGGGCCGAGGACGAGCTTCGAGAGGTCGTCCGAGGTGATGTCGGGATCATCGATCAGAGCGATCGTGGCGTCGCAGATCTCGGTCAGGTTGTGGGGCGGGATGTTGGTGGCCATCCCGACCGCGATCCCGCTGCTGCCGTTGATCAGGAGGTTCGGCAGCTTGGCCGGCAGAACCGACGGCTGCTTCTGCGTTCCGTCGTAGTTGTCCTCGAAGTCGACAGTCTCCTTGTCGATGTCGTCGAGCATCTCCGTCGCGATCGCGGTGAGGCGCGCTTCCGTGTAGCGCATCGCTGCTGCGCTGTCGCCATCGACCGAGCCGAAGTTGCCCTGACCGTCGACGAGCGGGTAGCGCATCGAGAAGTCCTGGGCGAGCCGGACGAGGGCGTCGTACAGGGCGACGTCACCGTGGGGGTGGTACTTGCCCATCACCTCGCCGACGATCGCGGCGCACTTCCGGAAGGAGCTCGTCGAGCTGAGCCCCATCTCGCCCATCGTGAACAGGATCCGGCGGTGGACGGGCTTCAGGCCGTCGCGGACGTCGGGCAGGGCGCGGGCCACGATCACGCTCATCGCGTAATCGAGGTAGCTCACCCGCATCTCGTCCTCGATGCGGATGGCTCGGATGTCGCCCAGGTCGTCGGTCACGGGTCAGGCTCTCCTAACGAACGTTCGTTTGCGTCACTGAAGAGTCCCCGTGCATGGCTGCCTGGCCGGGACTCGCCATCGGATTCATGAGAGCGGCGGCTCCGGCATGTGCCGGCCGAGCAGGCCGGCGCCGAACCGCTGGGCGGTTGCCGACGCTCGGGAGGTCGCCGGCGCCCCCGACCGCCGACGAATCCCTGCTACGTGGGCGCGGATCCGGGTCGCATCGGCGGGGTCCAGCTTCGTGAGGACATCTCGAATGACCCACGTGCGGTGACCGTCGGCTCCGGAGGCCGCGACGGACGCCTCTGCGTCGAGGAACCGGGTGGTGGCGTCGCGATCCACGCCGGCCATCGCGCGGAGCGCCCACGACAGTGCCTTCTGGACGTCCGGCTCGGCGTCGCCGATCAGCTCCCGGACGAGGCCCAGGCCGTGGCCGGCGACCTCGGGACGGCGACCGCGGCTGCGATCGATGAATGGGATCGTCGCGATCGTGCTTCCGACCAGGCGCCGCTCCCAGCGCGAGGGGCTGTAGACGAGCTGCTCTAGCTCCGCCCAGCGGTACTCCTCGTTCAGGACTCCGAGGCCGACCGGGTGGGCGAGGCTGTCCACGGTGATCCAGTCGCCGGCCTCGCGGGCGGCGCGACGGAGGAGCTGCCAGGCCCGTTCCGTGTCGTCGACGATCAGTCGCTCGAGCAGGCCGAACGCGAACCAGCGCGCCTCCAGCTCCGGCTCCCGCAGAAGTCGATCGACGATGAACAGCCAGGTCGAGGTTCGTTCGCGCCGGGTCGCGGCCCGGAAGCCACGCTTGACGCTCTCGATCAACGGCCAGCGGACGCCGTGGAGCGGGCCGATCCCCGGCGCCACGCGTCGTTGGCCAGCGAGGCACTCCGGATCTGCGAGACCGGCCAGGCCGGCCCGGAGGATGTCGGCGAAGGCATCCGAGTCGCCGACCTCGTCGGCCAGGCGCCGGCCGAGATCCTCGGCAGCCGGTCGCCGATCGAGGACGAGGGCTGTCGACCGGGCAGTGATTGGGCTGGTCGTCGCCGGCATCATCCGCGGCTCCCGATCAGGGCCGTTGCGCCGGGTGTGGTGGTGGCGCCTGCCGCCTCACCGGCGTCCGCCAGACGGAACCGGTAGCGCGCCTGGAGCTCGCGCTTGCGTTCCGCGTCGGCCGCAACATACGTGCCCGTGGCGGTCGCAAGGACGTCGCCGGTGGTCAGGTCCACCAGGTTGCCGGCCGTATCGATGATCCGGCGCCGGGTCGCGCTGATCCAGCCCTCGCCCCGAATCGGAGAGCCAAGTCGGACCGGGCGCTTGAACGCCACGTTCATTCGCGCGGTCAGGCCCCAGTTGTCGGTCGCTGCGAGCGACCAGGCCATGACCTCATCGAGGATCGTGCAGATGATCCCGCCGTGGGCGATGCCGTCCCAGCCCTGGAAGCGGTCGGGCAGGGCGAGCTCGGTCCAGCAGCGATCGCCGTCGACATGCAAGTCGAGATGGATCCCGTGCTCGTTCAGGGCACCGCATGCAAAGCAGCGGTGGGGGGCGACGTCGACGATCTGCCCGGCACGCTCGACCGCGCGGACCTCAGACGTCAAGGTTCCGGACCTTGCGTGCCTCGGTGTTGATGAATTGCTTGCGGGGAGCCACCTTCTCGCCCATCAGCAT
>JALYPW010000123.1 GCA_030856145.1 Chloroflexota bacterium
CAGTACTACATCACCGAGCCCGAGAAGCTGTGGGCGGCAATCATCGCCTCCGGCCTGCTGGGCGTCGTGTTCTACCTGATCGTCCGGGCCGTGGAGGTCGCCGCGCTGCGCGGCCGCCCCGGCGCGGCGGAGGGCTGATCCGTGCCAGGAGACCCCGCCCGATGACCGTTCCCAATTCCGCCGCGGTCGCGCCCGTCGTCCGGGTGTCCGGCGTCGACAAGACGTTCAGCCGTGGCGGTCGGGTCGTCACGAAGGCCCTCGAGGCGATCGACCTCGACGTCGCCCGCGGCGAGTTCATCTCGCTGATCGGCCCGTCCGGCTGCGGCAAGTCGACGCTCCTCCGGATTGTCGGCGACCTGACGTCGCCGACGGCCGGGACGGTGACCGTCAACGGCAAGCCGGCCGACCAGGCCCGCCGCGATCGGGACTACGGGATGGTCTTCCAGGCGCCGGTCCTGTTCGACTGGCGGACGGTCGAGGACAACGTCAAGCTGCCGCTCGAGATCCTCGGCTGGGACGCCGCCCGGCGGACGGCCCGGGCGAAGGCCATGCTCGATCTCGTCGAGCTCAGCGACTTCCTCAAGCACCATCCCTATCAGCTGTCGGGCGGCATGCAGCAGCGCGTCGCCATCGCCCGGGCCCTCGCCTTCGAGCCGGCGATCCTCCTGATGGACGAGCCGTTCGGGGCCCTCGACGAGATGACCCGCGAGCGGATGAACGACGAGGTCCTCCGGATCTGGGAGCAGACCGGAACGACCGTCATCTTCGTGACCCACTCGATCCCCGAGGCCGTGTATCTCTCGTCGCGGGTCGTCGTGATGAGCGCCCGACCGGGCCGCATCACGAAGATCGTCGAGGTCGACCTGCCCCGGCCACGCTCCGAGGACAGCCGCGAGAGCCGGCGCTACTTCGAGCTCGTGACCGAGGTCCGAGAGGCACTCCGGTCCGGTGGGGCGGCCCTCGACGACACGGGCACGCTGAGCGGGACGGGCTCGATCAAACGGGCAATGGCCGAGGGCCCAGTCGGGTGAGCGCGAGCGCGGGTCCGCTGCCGCGCACTGCCGGCGACCCCGGTCGGGCCGGTCCGGCCGGTCGAACCGCCCGTTCACTGGGCACCTACCTGCCCCCGATCCTCGTCTTCGTCGGGGTCATCGTCGGTCTCGAGCTGCTCGGCAACCTGCTCAAGCTCCAGACGTTCATCCTGCCCAAACCGTCGGCGATCCTCGCTGCCCTGGCCGCGAACTGGTCGAGTGGCCGGTTCGCCCTCCTGCCGAGCGCGCTGAATACGCTCCAGGAGGCGCTCCTTGGCCTCGTGATCGGGACCGTGGCCGGGCTGGTCGTCGCGTTCGCCTCGGCCCGCTGGGCATCCGCCCGGGGGATCCTGCTGCCGCTGGCGGTCGCGGCCAACGCCGTCCCGATCATCGCGTTCGCGCCGCTCCTCAACAACTGGTTCGGCCTGCTCAACCCGCTGTCGAAGGCGCTGATGGCCGCGGTCCTGGTCTTCTTCCCGATCATGGCCAACGTGACCCGCGGCCTCGTCCAGGTAGAGCCCGCCTCGCTGGAGCTGATGCGCTCGTACGCGGCGAGCGAGTGGACGATCCTGCGCAAGGTCCGGATCCCGAACGCGCTGCCGTATTTCTTCACCGCGCTCAAGGTGGCCACCACGCTCAGCCTGATCGGGGCGATCGTCGGCGAGTACTTCGGTGGATCCGCGTCGGTCCTCGGCCGGATGATCGTCCAGAGCGCGAGCGCCCTGAAGTTCGACGTGACGTGGGCGGCGATCCTGCTCGGCGCGGCCACGGGCATCGTGTTCTACCTCCTCGTCGCCCTGGCCGAACGACTCGTGATCCCGTGGGCGGCTTCCCAACGCGGCGACACCTGACGCCGCCGAATCGGCAACGACGAATGGTTGCGAAGGTCGTATCCTTCCGCCTCGACGACGTGAACGTCGGGCAGGACAGCGCTCCGCGTGGGGCCGAGCGCAGCGCAGGAGGAGCACATGAAGATCAAGCGCGGATTCGCGCTGACCGCGGTGGCCGCGGTGGCGTTCGGAGCCTGTACCCCGGCGGCGACCACGGCACCGTCGTCGGGTGTCCCGGCGAGCGTCGCTCCGTCGACCGCAGCGTCCGGGGCGGCGGGATCGGCCCAGCCGTCGGCCAGCACCTCGGCCGAGGCGGCGACCGTCCGGCTGCAACTCCAGTGGACCCCGCAGGCCCAGTTCGCGGGCTACTTCGCGGCCGAGAAGCAGGGCTACTTCGCAGCCGAGAACCTGACCGTCAACATTGTTCCGGGCGGCCCGGACGTCATCCCCCAGGTCGAGGGCTCCAAGACCGACGGCCCTGAGTTCACGATCAGCTGGGTGCCGAAGGTCCTCGAGGCCCGCGAGGGCGGATCGGACCTGGTCGATATCGCCCAGATCTTCCAGCGCTCGGGCACCCTGTCGGTGACCTGGAAGGACACCGGCCTCGACGAGCCCTGCAAGCTGGCTGGCAAGAAGGTCGGCGTCTGGGACTTCGGCAACGAGTACGAGGTCACGGCCGGTCTCCTGTCCTGCGGCCTGACGCCCGGGCTGGAGAACGGGGGCGACGCCACCAAGCAGTTCCAGAAGGTCATCCAGGCGTTCGACATGAAGGCCTTCCTGGCCCGCGAGATCGACGCCGCCGAGGCGATGATCTACAACGAGTACGCTCAGGTCCTCGAGACGACGGACGCGGCGACCGGTGAGCTCTACAAGCCGGAGCAGCTGACCGTTCTCGACTGGAACGACTATCGGGTCGCGATGCTCCAGGACGCAATCTTCGCCCGCAAGGCATGGCTCGAGACCGGCGCCAACCGCGACATCGCTGTCCGCTTCGTGCGCGCCTCGCTGAAGGGCTGGATCTACTGCCGCGACAAGCCCGACGACTGCGTCCAGTACTCGACCGACTCGGGCAGCCTGCTCGGAACCGGTCACCAGAAGTGGATGATGAACGAGGTCAACGCTCTCGTCTGGCCGTCGCCGATCGGCGTCGGCATGATCGACCCCGTCTTCTGGCAGCAGACCGTCAAGGTCTCGAAGAACACCGGGATCATCAAGGCTGACCCGTCGATCGACGCATACACGTCGGACATCGTCAAGGAGGCCATGGCGGGCATCACCGACGACACGAAGGGTGAGAGCTTCACGAAGGGCACCGTCGAGGTGACGGCCGGCGGCAAGTAGCCCGCGCCGGGCCGCTGCCCGGTTCCAGGTGAGCACCAGATCGGCCGGTCCTGCACGGGGCCGGCCGATCCGATTCGCCCCTTCGTCGGCCCGCCTGACGGGGAGCGTCGCGGTCACTCCCGGACCGTTCGGTCGGCCCTCGTTTGACGGATCCGCCCGCTGGCCCGATGGTGGTGCCACGAGTCGCAGGCGCCGGGCTTGGCTTTCTCCCAGTCCGCAGCGCGCGATCGATCGGAATGACCCCATGGCACGCACCCGCTTCGCCTCACCCGAGGCGAACATCGTCGTCAGCAGTGACGGCTTCTTCGATGTCTATCCCGCCAGCACCCGGACCGACGGCGACAAGCCGGCCTACCGCGGACTGCTCGGCGAGCTCGGCCCCGGCATCCGTGCCATCGATGAGGGCCTCGCGGTACGTCCCGACTCGGCGGCGCTGGCCGACGCCGTTCGCACGTGGTCGACCGAGAATGGCGCCGCTGCAGTTCGCGGCGAACTCGGCAAGGGCCGCGACGGGACCGTCGTCCTGGCCTGACCCCGGACACCCATTAGATCGCTCCTCCCGAGGCGGCGCGATCCCGCGACAGAGGCGAGAAGCCTCGCGCCGCAGCGGACGCCGGGGGAAACGCCGCCGCGCGCGCGACGGCTCCTCGCGGTCGGCATGATACATTCTTGAGAGACTCAGGAATGTTTATGTAGATTTGGGTAGATTTCGTGCCTCGGTCGACAAGCCGCGACCCCGACTGGGTCAGCCTCTCCGAGGCGAGCCGTCTGCTCGGCGTCTCGCCCGCGACCCTGCGCCGCTGGAGCGATGCCGGCCGCCTCCGGGTCTTCACGACGCCTGGCGGGCATCGCCGGTTCTCACGCAGCGCGCTGGCCCGCCTCCTTCCGGCCGATCGCACCCACCGCCCGTCGATCGCGGGGGCCGGCCTCACCCCGAGCCGGATCGCGCGGTCGTATCGGCGAGCGAGCCGCGACGCGGCGCCCGAACTGCCGTGGGTTCTGATCCTGACCGACGCGCAGCGCGCCCTCTTCCGCGAGCGCGGTCATGTCCTGGCGGCCAGTCTCCTCCGTTATCTTGACGCGACCGAGCCGGAAGCCGCCGCCCACCATCTCAAGGACGCGTCCGTGTCGGCGGCCGAGTACGGGAGGGTGGCAGCCGGGCTGGGCCTGTCCCTCAGCCAGACCGTTGAGGGTTTCCTCCGGTTTCGCGCGCCATTCCACCAGGAGCTGGCCGTGGCGACCCGGCGACGCGGCTTCGACACCGCCGAGTCAACGGACCTCCTCGGGATCGCCGAGCGGGCGATGGACCGGCTGCTCGTTGCGACGATGACCGGCCACAGTCTGGCCCCCGGTCGCGCCGGTGGGGCGCGCCGAACCCCGGAAGCCCCTCCGCCCATCGCGCGGGAATGACGGATATCCAGACCCGCGACCCGGTCGCGCTCGCCTGCCACGCCCGGTACGTGCCCGCGATCGACCGCGAGCAGTTCGTCCGACGACTCCGGGAGGCGTCCGGGGCCCTCGTGATCCTCGAGACCGGCCACCGCGTCGAGGCGTACGGGATCGGTCTCGACGACGCGGTCCGCGACGTGTTCGCCCTGTGACCGGCCGACGGATTGCCATCGGCACGCGCGGCAGCGCGCTCGCCATGGTCCAGGCGCGGCTCGTGAGCGAGGCGCTCGCTCGGGACGGTCGGTTGACCCGGATCGTCGTCGTCGAGACCGCCGGCGATCGCCGCGCGCCGGACACGGCCTGGGGAGAAGGCGCGTTCGTGGCCGCGATCGAGGATGCGCTGCTCGACGGCCGAGTGGACGTCGCGGTCCACAGCGCCAAGGACGTGCCGACCGATCTCGATCCACGTTTCCGAATCGCCGCCTATCTGGCGCGAGCTGATCCACGTGACGCGCTCGTGGTCCGGGTGGACGCGTCCGCCCGGCGGCTGAGCGACCTGCCGCCCGGCAGCCGGCTCGGCACCGACAGCCCGCGCCGGGCCGGATTCGTCCTCGCTCAGCGCCCGGACATCGTGGTTCATCCCCTCCACGGCAACGTCGATACACGCCTGAGTCGGCTCGACGCCGGCGAGACCGATGCGCTTCTCCTCGCCTGTGCCGGGCTCGATCGGCTCGGACTCGGGCATCGGATCGCAGAGCGGCTATCGCCGGACATTGTGCCGCCGGCTCCCGGCCAGGGCGCGATCGCGGTCCAGATCAGGAG
>JALYPW010000019.1 GCA_030856145.1 Chloroflexota bacterium
GAACCTCACGAACGAGCGCCCGATCCTCGCCGGCGAGCGTGTTCAGCAGGGTCGATTTGCCGACTCCGGACGAGCCGACGAAGGCGACCGTCCGGCCGGCGGGGATCCGCTCCCGGACCTCGTCGACACCGCGCCCGTCGAACGAGCTGACGACCACGACCGCAGCGCCGGCGGCGACTGCCTCGACGGCCAGGATGGTCGCGTCGACATCGCCGCCGAGATCGGCTTTCGACAGGAGGACGATCGGCTCGGCGCCACTCTCCCAGGCCGCAGCGACGTAGCGCTCGAGACGGCGGAGGTTCAGGTCGGCATTCAGCGAGGCGACGACGAACACGGTGTCGAGATTGGCCCCGACGACCTGAGCCTGCGTCCGCTTGCCCGACGCCTGGCGGATCAGGGCCGTCCGGCGGGGGAGGAGGGCGTGGATCGTCGTGTCGCCGTTTGCGGCCCGCTCGACCGCGACCCAATCGCCGACCGCCGGGTAGGCACTCGGGTCGCTCGCCGCCTCGTGCCGGAAGCGGCCGCTGATGGCCGCCGGCAACTCGCCGGCCGCACCGACGACCTGGTATCGACCGCGATCCTCGGCGACGACCCGGGCCGGCTCCCGGCCGAGCTCGGCCTGGGGCGCGTGGGCCAGCGCCAGCTCCGGCGTCCAGCCGAAGGCGTCGAGGGTCGTGTCGCGGGCTGCGTCGGCCACGGGTCAGCCTACCCGCTTCAGCTTGCCGGTCCGCTTGGCGTAGCGCTCGGCCCGGTTGAATGCCCACAACCCGAACGGGATGAAGAACACGCCCATCACGATCAACGGCCAGACGTTGCCCAACAGCGCCGTGACCGGAGCACCGTCGATCAGGCCCTTGCGGACCCCATCGAGGACGTAGGTTGCCGGCGAGAGGCGCGACAGGACCTGCATCCAGCCCGGCAGGACGTCGATCGAGTAGTAGACGCCGCTGACGAGCAGCAGGACGGATTGGAGGACGAACGTCATCTGGGCCCCGCGCTCCACGTACAGGAGGGGCAGGATCGCGGCGATCATCCCGATCCCGATGAAGCTGAACGAGCCGAGGAGCATGAACGCGACCACGGTCAGGGGATTCGCCCCGGTGACGTCGAGCTGGGGGAAGAACAGGACGAGGACGACGAGGATCACCGCCGTGTGGATCAGACCGTAGACCATCGCGTACAGGACCGAGCCCAGGAGCTGCGACGAACGGTGGATCGGGGCCATCATCGTGTACTCGAGGGTGCCCTCCCAGCGCTCGACGCTGATCGTCTCGGCGATCCAGCTGAAGACGACCGACAGGTAGTTCCAGAAGATCGCACCCACCATCAGGAGCAGGATCAGGCGCGGGCTGCCCTGGTCCGCCCCGATCAACGAGATGCTAAGCGCGCCCGCCACGGAGTAGACCAGGAAGGCGACCTCCCAGCCCCAGTAGCGTCGCGTCAGGAAGAAGTTGCGCTCGATGAAGGCATATGACGCCTTGAGCTCGTGACCGAGGGTCATCATCGGGATTCTCCGGGTGTGGGCCGTGGCCCGGTCGCTCACCGCGACCGGACCAGGCTGTACGACGGCTCACCCGCCAGGCGGGCGCCAAAGCGGACGATCCGGGTGCCGATGGCACGTCGGATCGACGGCGCGGGGGTCTCGAACCGGCGGCTGATGGCCGCCTGCTCGATCTGTTCCGCGCGGATCGCAGTGACCAGTCGAAGCTGGTCGTTCACAGAACTGAACATCTCGTTCTCACCTCCCTTCATTCGGAGTCGTCGGCCTCGTCCTCGACGTCGTCGTCGAGCGAGCGGCCGGTGTGGGTCATGAACACGTCGTGGAGGGTCGCCGCGCGGCCCGTTCGTTCGGCCTCGGTTGCGATCAGCCCGGCCGGGGTGTCCTCGACGACGGTTCGGCCGCCGGCGAGGACGAGGATCGAGCCGCACAGGCGCTCGGCCTCGGCGAGGTCGTGGGTCGTGAGCACGATCGACGCGTCATGCGTCTCCCGGAGCTCCTCGATAAAGGTCTGGACGTCGAGCTTGGAGCGCGGATCGAGACCGGTCGTCGGCTCGTCCAGCAGGAGGAGCGAGGGACTCGTCAGGAGGGCGCGAGCGATCGCGACCTTCTGCTGCATCCCGCGGCTCATCTGCTCGATCGGCCGGCCGATTCGCTTCTCCGCGATCCCGAGGCGACCGAGGATCTCGACCGCGCTCACCTTGGCCCTCGCCGCGTCCAGGCCGTACAGCCGGGCCGCGAAGAGGAGGTTCTCCATCGGGCTGAGCTTCTTGAAGAAGGCGGCGTCGACACTGACCCGGTTGATCAGCCGCTTGACCGCCATCTCGTCGCGCTCGATGTCGTGGCCGAAGACGCTGACCCGGCCCTCGTCGAGGGTCAGGAGACCCGAGACGAGGCGGATCAGGGTCGACTTGCCCGAGCCGTTGGCACCGAGGATCCCGACGATGTCGCCGCGCTCGAGGCGGAGCGACACGTTCGCGATCGCGATCACCGGCTTGCGCTTGCGGCCCACGACGAAGCGCTTCGTGACGCCCTCGACGAGGAGGGCGGGCACGGCCTGGTCGACGGTCCGGGCGGCGTCGGTGATGCCGTCGGTCCGGGCGATCTTCTGTTGTCCGATCAGGGTTGCGGTCACGTTCGTGACTCCTGGGCTCTGTCGCGGTGTTGCTGGTTGGCTTGCGGATCCGGGTCGGAATCGAACGAGCCGCGGATCCAGGTTCGATGCGTCCGGTGCATCGGGTGGGTCCACGGCTCGGGCTGCCTCATGAGGCATCAAAAAAGCCGGGGGCCCATCTGGCCCACGGCTCGTGGTTCGCGCTTCCGGCGGTTCGACCGCCTCAGGCTAGCTCGAGTAGGGCACAGATCTCCCGCCATCGACGGCGCCATCGGGCGCGGCCGTCGGCCGGAAGCGGAGGAATTCGATCGTCGTCATTCGGAGGAACCCTCCAGTTGTGCAAGTCGAGTGGCGGGCGGTCGCCGCGCCGGCCGGGAGTGTAGGCGTCCCGGACAGATCTCGTCAACCCGGGCATTTGACGATGTCGCGACGCGACAGATGACGTAGGGCCCGCGATCAGCGCCGATCTGATCAACGACACTGATCAGGCGCCCCGGGGACGCAGCCGCCGCGGTCGCGCCTGCGTCGGCCCCGGCCCGGGCGTCGGCCCCGGCCCGGGCGTCAGCATGCGACGCTATGCATATTCGG
The DNA here is from genome assembly GCA_030856145.1 of Chloroflexota bacterium. Classification (GTDB taxonomy): domain Bacteria; phylum Chloroflexota; class Limnocylindria; order Limnocylindrales; family CSP1-4; genus CF-46. The sequence continues at coordinate 3,201 of JALYPW010000019.1, forward strand.
TCCGCATGAGGTGAGCGACGATGTCCACGCGATCCGACGACCATCACCTGGATTCGGACACTGCGTACTGGCTGGAGATGGCCGAGGTCCACGCCACCCGCGAGTACTTCGAGGCGGCGATCGAGGGCATGCCCGGCAATCCGCTCGGGCTGGCGACGCTCGACATCGGCGGTGGCGTGGCAGTCGCGATGGAAGCCCACGAGGACGCCTTCTTCAACCGATCGATCGGGCTCGGAATCGACCAACCGGCGACCGAATCGGATCTCGACGCGGTGATCGCGTTCTACACCGAGCACGACCGGACGTACGTCTCGATCTCGATCGCGCCGCAGGCCCGGCCGGCCGACCTGCCGGCCTGGGCGACGGAGCGCGGCTTTCCAGTGAGCCGACGCTGGCCGAAGATGTGGCGATCGCTCGCCGAGCTGCCTGCGAGCCCGCCGACGGATCTCCGGATCGAGGCGATCGGGCGCGAGCTGGCCGATGACTTCGCGACGGTCGTGAATGCAGCGTTCGAGTTCGGCGACGAGCTGAAGCCGATGCTGCCGCATACGGTCGGCCGGGCGGGATGGACCCACTACCTCGGTTTCGATGGCGCCACGCCGGTCGCGGCCGGCGGCCTGTACGTTCTCGGCGACATCGCCTGGCTCGGCTTCGGGGCGACGCTCGAGACCCACCGCGGTCGCGGCGGCCAGTCCGCGATCTTCCAGCGCCGGCTGCGCGACGCGCGCGAGGCGGGCTGCCGGCTGGCGATCACCGAAACCGGGCCGGATACGCCCGAGGAGCCGAATCCCTCGTTCCACAACATGATCCGGCTGGGGTTCAACCTCGGCTATGACCGGCCGAACTACGTCCGGCGGCCGGCGGAGGACGAGTCGTAGGCGACCGGCGTTGAGGTCGCGCCCTCGCGGCCCGCGCCGATACGGGAGCTGTACCGAATCCGGCCTCAGCAAGCGTGGCCAGACACGAGTGCCGTCGCGGCCACGCTCGCTGGGCCCCGATTCGATACGCCAGCCGTATTCGAGGCGCCGAGATTGCGGGCGAGGGGTGCGCGGCGGGCGGGTGCGCGGCGGG
>JALYPW010000025.1 GCA_030856145.1 Chloroflexota bacterium
GAGTGGTCTTACCGGCGTCGACGTGAGCGAGGATTCCGAGATTGAGCGTACGCATGGGGCCTCATGTTGCGCAAGGAGGTGCGGACCTTCTGGCTGAACATGGGTGCTCCCATTTCTCTCCTTTCGCGCAGACCGGCGAGACCGTGCTCCCAGACTGTCGCACGGCCGTCAAATCGTTGCCGATCCGCCAGTTGGAACTCCACAGTGACACCGTGATACCACGAGGTATCATAGATCGATGCCCATGACGTTGCGACTGACCCCGGAGGAAGCGGACGCGCTGCGCGCGACCGCACGACGCGAGCATCGTTCGATGCAGGAGGTTGCACGCGAGGCGATCGCGGTGTACGTCTCGAGCCGGACTCGCCGTCGCGATGATCACCTCACGCGAATCGTGGCCGAGGACGCCGAGCTGCTGCGCCGCCTCGGCAGCATGTGACGGAGTACCTCGACCTCGACGACCTCCTCGCGGCCGCGGACGCCGCGCTTGACGGACGGGCCGACGTTCGCGACGTCGGTCTGCTTCAGGCGGCCGTCGCCCGCCCGAAAGCCACAGCCTTCGGCGAGGAGGCGTACCCGACGCTCGACGAGAAGGCCGTCGCGCTCCTCCAGTCGATCGTCGCCGGGCATCCACTCGTCGACGGCAACAAGCGCCTCGGCTGGCTGGCCCTCCGCCTCTTCTACCGGTTGAATGACGCGGACGTCCGGCCGGCGCCGGATCAAGCGTTCGACCTGGTGGTCTCGGTCGCGAGCGGCGAGCGACGCGACGTGGCCGAGATCGCGGAGATTGTGGCGCGGTGGCGGACGCCGATCGAGTAGAAGGCGCCGGCGCAGCTCATCCGAATTGGCTGAGCCCGCGCGGGCGGAACGCGGTAGCGTCTCGGCATGGGACTCGGATTTGTTTCATTACTCGATCCTGCTGCCGGGTCCGTCCCGCGCCGAGGCCCTCGCTCGCTACCGCGATGCCGTCTGGGCTCTCAACTGGAAGTACTCGGACATGGAAGCCTCAGCGGTCCGACCGCTCCCGACGGCGTCCCCTCCCCCGTTCGATCGCCCCGACGAGTCGCTCCTGGCGCGCCGGACGACGCACGCCGGGACGCCTGACGAGCTGGTCGAGGCGCTGCTCGAGGTCCGGAACCAGGTGTCGGTTCCGGTCGAGTTCGTGGCCCGCAGCCACCTGCCGATGCTCGAGTACGACGCGCAGCTCGAGGTCATGGATCAGCTTGCCGAGGGCGTTGCCCTGCACGTCTGAAGATTCCGAGGCACGTTCGACGGACGCTGAAGCGCGATCGCGTGGATCGGCCACACGACCGGGCTACCCGGCGCGCCCGGACCACCACTCGAGCACGCGCATCGCGCGGAGGGTGTTCCAGCGGCTTGGCCGGCCCTCGCCCTCGTCCATCGCGAAGGGCGACTCGCCCTCGTGGACGTTCTGGAGCGGCCAGCGGCCGTTCTCATGTCTGTTGCCCTCGACGACCGTGATCGCCTCGACGACGCGCTCGTCGGGCTCGAGCCCGGCCTCGCGCAGGTACTCGAGCGCGCGCAAGACGTCGTAGAAGTACCAGGTCGGGAACGAGAACCGGAGCCAGCTTGGGTCGATCACCTCGCCGGTCGACTTCCGACGGAACAGCCGGCGCTCCAGCAGGTACTCCTCGCCGCGCCGGCGCGCCGCGACGACCTCTGCCGAGCCGCCGATCGCCCGCCCGTGCTCGAGCAGGCCCTCGAGCACGTTGATCGTCGTCGCGAACGACGACACGGTCGCCCCATTCTCGACCTCGCAGTTCCAACCGCCGTCCGGGAGCTGCTCACCAAGGAGCCGCTCGACGAGCGGGGTCATGTCCACGCCGAAGTACGCCCCGGTCGCGACGACGTTGCCGTTGATGCATGGCTCGACCTCACCCTCGAAGAACCGGTTGTCGGCCCACGGGGTCTCGAAGTCCGGATCGCGCCACGTGACGTGCTCCCGGACGAGCGCGAGCGCACCCCGGGCCGGCTCGCTCCGGGGGTCGAGCCCGAACCGTCGGAGGAGCTCGAGGACGTGGAATGTATCGGTCCAGTCGCGCGACCACGGCCGGCCGGCCCACCGCCCGTCCGGCGCCTGGAGCGCGAGCAGCCGGGCTCCCCAACCCTCGGTCGCCACCCGTGCCCGCTCGGCGGCAACGATGTCCGGCGGCTCGTGCGTCAGGTCACGCATGACCTGCCAGCGAATCGCGGGATCGGCGTCGAGCAGCCAGTCGATGACGGTCATGTCGGCGGCCACGTCGCCCTCCTCATCCGCTGACGGCGACGACCAGGCTCGACGCGAGCAGCGCGACCGCCACCGGGACCCAGATTCGGCGCTCGCCGGCGCTCGGCGTGATCGCGTTCAGGACGAGGCTCACGGCTGAGAACGCGACCGGGAGCCAGATCAGCCACGGCCCCGCTTCCGCGAGCGACGGCAGGGCGAGTCCGGCATCGGAGACGACGATCAAGGCCAGGAACGCCAGCACGGCGGCCTGGACGATGGCGGCAACGCGCATCCGCGGCGGGAACACTCCCGGGTATCGGCCGGCCATCGCGTAGGAGCCCCACGGTGCGCCGAGTGCCAGCCCGAGCTGGAATGCAACGGCACCCGCGGTGACCAGTGCGAAGACCAGTGCCGCGGGCGGTGCCATGCCCGAACGGTATCGTGCGTCCGGCTCGACCGCTCGGCCGCGCTGTCTGGCGGGCCGCGGGTGGCGATCTGTAATGGAAACTGGCCGTCGGCGATGCCGGGGACACGCGTCTCGGCGGTATCGTGCGCGGATGCCACCAAGTCCGCAGCTCAGCCCGACCGACAGAATCCTCAGCGCCGGCCTGATCGTCGGGCCGACCGCGTTCATCAGCGCATGGCTCCTGTCCGGAGCGCTCACGCCGGGCTATTCCCCCTTCCGCGAGCACATCAGCGACCTCGCCGCTGTCAATGCGTCGACGCACGACCTGATGAACCTCGGTTTCGGCACGTTCGCCGTGTCCGTCGCGGCGGCCATCGTGCCAGCGCGGCGGTTTCTCGGCACGCCCGCTGCCGTGGCGCTGGGCGCGAACGTCGCGTTGACGATCGGGATCGCCCTCGCTCCCCTGGGGCGAGACGCCGCGGGCGATCGAACCCACGCGGTCGTTGCCGGGCTTGGCTACCTCGCCCTGGCCGCGGCGGGCCCGTCGGCCGCCCCGTTCCTCGCCAAGCGCAGCCGGCGCGCCGCGGTGGCCTCGGTCGGGATCGGACTCGCGTCGATGGCCTGCCTCGGCCTGTCCCTCGTCCGGCCTGAATCCGGCTTCTGGCAGCGGGCCGGGATCAGCGTGACAGACGCCTGGCTGATCACGATGGGCATGTTGGCGGCCACCGGTCGGATGCGCGACGAGGGCTGAAGGCGAGGCCCCAGGTCGGCGTCGCGGGCGCGCGACGGGCGATCGTCCGACCAAGGGAGTCAGGGGACGTCATCGATCCGCCGATACAGTAGGTAGACGCCGCCCCCATTCACCGCCCGCATCTGGAGGCTCCCCGCATGGCCGACGTCCTGCTGTTCCACCACGCCCAGGGCCTGACCCCCGGCATCCACGCCTTTGCCGACGAGCTCCGAGCCGCCGGGCACACCGTGCACACACCGGACCTGTTCGAGGGGCGGACGTTCGACTCGATCGACGCGGGCATGGCGCACATCACGTCGCAGGGATTCGAGGCGCTCGGCGAGCGGGGCGCCCGCACGGCCGATGACCTGCCCCAGGAGCTCGTGTACGCCGGCTTCTCGTTCGGCGAATCGATCGCCCAACGGCTCGCCCAGACCCGGCCTGGCGCCAAGGGCGCGCTCCTCTTCTACTCGTGCATCCCGATCAGCGGCGAGTGGGCGTTCGGGCCGTGGCCCGATGGCGTCCCGGTCCAGATCCACGGGATGGACAACGATCCCTACTTCGCCGGCGAGGGCGACATCGATGCCGCGCGCGAGATCGTCGACAAGGTCGAGGACGCCGAGCTCTTCGTGTATCCCGGCGACCAGCACTACTTCGCCGACAGCTCGCTCCCGTCGTACGACCCGGCGGCCACCAAGCTGCTGACGGAGCGGGTGCTCGCGTTCCTCGCCCGCGTCTGACCACGCGCCACGAGGCCTGGCCCAGCCGACGCGGGGCGGGCTCCCCAGGCGGTCTGGTCGGCCCGCCGATACGTCGCGCGCTACAGTGCCCCCGTGCCGATCCGACGCATTTATGACCGCTGGCCGCAGTACAACCGGCGCCTGACCGAGGTCATCGCGGGGATGACCGACGAGCAGCTGGCGATCCGTTCGTCGCCCGAACGCGACCCGATCTGGGCCGTCGTCGGGCATACGGCGGCCGCCCGGACCTACTGGCTGTGCGGGATCGTCGGCGAGCCCGGCGCCGACACGACGCCGTGGCCGGACTCCGACGGCGTCGGCTGGGAGGACGACCTCTCGCATCCGCGGACGGCCGCCGAGCTGGTCATGGGACTCGACACCACGTGGGCCGTGGTCGACGGCGTCCTGGATCGCTGGACGCCAGAGATGCTCGACGAGGTGATCGATCGCCGCTACGCCGATCGGACGTCCGCGCACTCGCGCGCGTCGATCCTCCAGCGTCTGCTGACGCACGAGGCGTACCACTGCGGCGAGCTGTCGCAGACGCTCGGGATCCACGGGCTTCCTCAGATCGATCTGTGGCGCTCCGACTGACGCTCGCGGCCCGGCCGGCGCTACCTCTGTCCCACGACCGCGATCAGTCCGCCTCGAGCAGCGCCGCAGACCGACGCGCGATCCGGGCGAGGAGACCGGACCGGAAGGCACCCTCGATCGAACCTTCGACAAATCGGTCGGAACGAACGATCGCCGTCAGCAGCTTCGCCAACTGGTCGGCGGTGGCAGCGTCCAGTGCGTCCGCCTGATCGCGGAGGGCTCGGCCTTCGTCGGTGTGGAGCCAGGTCCGCCAATCGAAGCCCTGGATCAGCCAACTGCCCTGCCC
>JALYPW010000028.1 GCA_030856145.1 Chloroflexota bacterium
GGCCCTGGCCGACGCTGGCGCTGGGTCGACGGGGCCGGCGCTGGCCACCGCAGCCGGGGCTGCGATGACCGGCCTGCAGGACATCAGCCGCGGTACGCCGGCGCCCGGGCCACTCCCGCGTGAGGACGTCGTGGCGACCTACGTCGCGGGGCTGCCGGCCGGCGAGCCGGCCGCGCGTCGGGCGGCCGAGGCGTTCGCCCTCGGCCAGAGCCTGGGCACCTGGAAGCCGGTTCCCGGCATCACCGAGCGGATGCGCCGCGATCATGCCGCCAACCTTCTCGACCTGCGCCGCGGGGCAGCTGACGAGACCATTGCCGGGGTCGCCACCGCGAACCGCTGGGTCCTGCGCGTCTCGTTCCCGCTGGCCAACCTCGGCGATTCGCTCGCCATGCTGCTCACGACGGCCATCGGCAACGACCCGTCGACCTCGATCGCGATGCGCCTCGTCGGGCTGGACCTCCCGGCCCGCTTTGCCGCCACCTTCCCAGGCCCACGCCACGGCGTCGCCGGATGGCGGACCGTGACCGGGGTCGGCGACCGGCCGATCCTGCTGAACATGATCAAGCCCTGCACGGGCTTCCCGCCCGAGGTCGGTGCTGCCTTCGCCGCCGAGAGTGCCCGCGGCGGCGTTGACCTGATCAAGGACGACGAGCTCCTCAGCGACGTCTCGTTCAGCCGTGTCGCTGACCGGAGCCGGGCGTATGTGGCCGCGATCGAGCGGGTTGCCGCGGAGACCGGCCGGGCCACCCGCTACGTCGCCCATGTCACGAGCCGGCCCAGTCGACTGCTCGGCCTGGCCAAGGCTGCCGTCGACGGCGGCGCAGCGGCGGTGATGGTCACGCCCCTGACCCTGGGGCTGGACGCACTCGCCGAGCTGGCTGAGGGCGCGGGCGTTCCGATCCTGGCCCACACGGCGGGGATCGAGACGTTCAGCGGCTGGCCGGAGGCCGGAATCGGCCATGCGGCCCTGGCCGCCCTGCTTCGCATCGCCGGCGCGGACGCGGTCCTGACCAGCTCGCCTCACGCTCCTCGACCGCTCCCCGACGACGCCTACCGGGCGACGATCGCCGCGCTCCGCTCGCCCCTCGCCGGGGATGCCCTCGCGCCGGCCATCCCGATCGTGGGCGGCGGGATTGCCCCGGAGCACGTGGCGAGCATCGTCGCCGAGGCCGGGATCGACGTCATCGTCGCCGCGGGCGGGTCGATCCAGGGCCACCCGGGCGGCGCGGCGGCCGGCGGCGCAGCCATGCAGGCGGCCATCCGCGCGGCGGTCGCGCTGAACTCGGTCGCGACGCCATGACCCGCATCGTGATCGGGACGAGCTGGAAGATGAACCTCACGGCATCGCAGGCCGCCGCCTGGTTTGCCGTCGCCCGGCCGCTCCTCGAGCCGCTGGCGGCGAGCCGCGACTTGTTCGTGCTGCCGCCGTTCCCGAGTCTGTTCGTGGCCCGCGATGCCCTCGCCGGTTCGGCGATCGGCTACGGCGGCCAGGACGTCCACGCCGAAGACGGCGGAGCCCACACCGGCGACGTGTCGGGGGCGATGCTCGCCGACCTCGGCTGCCGCTACGCGGAGATCGGCCACTCCGAGCGCCGCCGCGACCACGGCGAGACCGACGCGATCGTCGGGGCGAAGGTGCGGGCGGCCCTGCGCTCGGGACTCACGCCGATCGTCTGCGTCGGGGAACGCGACCAGGCACCCGGTGGCGCGGCCCGGAAGATCGTCGAAGGCCAGCTCGCGGCTGGTTTCGCCGGACTGGACGTCCCCGACCTGGAGCGGATCATCGTGGCCTACGAGCCGGTCTGGGCGATCGGGGAGGGGGCGGCCGCAGCCGATCCGGCCCATGTCGAGGGGCTCCACGTGGTCATCCATGCCTGGCTGGCCGACCGCGGCGCCACGGCCCGCCGGGTGTTGTACGGGGGCAGTGTCGACGAGGCCAACGCCGCGATTCTCCTGGCCACCCCTGGCGTCAACGGCCTGTTCGTCGGCCGGGCGGCGCTCGACCCGCGTCGGTTCGCCACCATCGCCGCCATGCCCATCGCCCGGTCGCAGCCCACCGTCCCAACCGAGAGGAGTGCCTGAGATGGCCACCCGCCAACCGATTCTGATCGGGGCCGACGATGCCGGCCTCGACCTGCTCGACGTCATCGCCGCCGACCTCATCGAGCGCGGCGAGATGATCGAGACCGTCCGGCCCGACGACATCGGGCCCGAGGCGATCGATTATCCGGACGTCGCCGAGCGCGTCGCGAGCGCCGTCCGCGAGGGTCGGACCGACCGGGCCATCCTGATCTGCGGGACCGGGATCGGAATGGCGATCGCGGCCAACAAGGTGCCCGGCGTCCGGGCCGCCCTGGCCCACGATGTCTACTCGGCCGAGCGCGCCCGGAAGAGCAACAACGCCCAGGTTCTGACGCTCGGCGCCCGGGTCATCGGGCCGGAAGCCGCCAAGACCGTCGTCCACGCCTGGCTGGCGTCGGAGTTCGCGGGCGGGGCCTCGACCCGGAAGGTTGACAAGATCGACGAGCTGGAGCGGCGACTCGCCCACGAGCCGGCCTGAGCGCCGCGGAGCGCCGAGCCGTCGCGGTCGTCGCCGGGGGACTGGTGGACG
>JALYPW010000181.1 GCA_030856145.1 Chloroflexota bacterium
CCCAGACCCTCCGTGATCGCGGCTGGCAGGCGGTGATGATCAACTCGAACCCCGAGACCGTCTCGACCGACTTCGACGCGAGCTCGCGCCTGTATTTCGAGCCGCTCGACCCGGAGAGCGTCCGGAGCGTGATCGAGGCCGAAACGGGTCCGGGCGAGACCGCCCTACCAGCGGTCGTTGCATACGGCGGCCAGACTCCGCTCAACCTCGCCGCGCCGCTCGCCGCCGGCGGCGTCCCGCTCCTCGGCTCGGACCTCGAGACGATCGACCAGGCGGAGGAACGAACCCGCTTCTCGGCGCTGCTCGATCGGCTCGGCATTCCCCAGCCCAAGGGCGGCATGGCCCACAGCATCGAGGAGGCGCTGACCCTCGCTGAGCGGATCGGCTACCCGGTCATCGTCCGGCCGAGCTTCGTGATCGGCGGCCTGGCGATCGACTTCTGCTACTCGCCCGACGACCTCGTCCGCCAGCTTGCCGCGGCCACCGTCGTCGATCCTGATCGGCCGGTCCGGATCGACCGCTACCTCGAGGGGATCGAGGTCGATGTCGACGCCGTGAGCGACGGCGAGCGGGTCCTGATCCCCGGTCTCCTCGAGCACGTCGAACGGGCGGGCGTCCACAGCGGCGACTCGGTCGGGATGTTCCCGCCCCAGACGGTCGGGCCCGGCGACCAGGACCTGATCGTGGCGACGATGGAGCGGATCGTCCTCGCCCTCGGCGTGCGCGGCTTGTGCAACGCCCAGTTCATCGTTCGCGAGGACGGCGTGTACCTGATCGAGGTCAACCCCCGGGCCTCGCGGACCGTGCCGTTCCTGTCGAAGGTCACGGGTGTGCCCATGGTCGAGCTGGCGGTCCGGATCTCGCTCGGCGAGACGCTGGCCGAGCTCGGCTGGCCGAACGGGCTGCTTGAGCCCCCGCCATTCGTCGCGGTCAAGGCGCCGGCCTTCTCGACGGCGAAGCTGCGCGGGGTCGATCCGTCGGTCGGGCCGGGGATGCAGTCGACCGGCGAGGTGATCGGGATCAGCGAGGACCCACGGGTCGCGCTGGCAAAGGCCCTGACCGGCGCATCGCTCGTGCCGCCGAGCCGGCGTGGTCCGGCCGGCTCGCCCGACGACGCGCCGCTGGCCCTCCTGTCGATCGCCGAACGGGACAAGGCCGAGCTGCCGCGCCTCGCGCGAGCCCTCGTCGCGGCGGGCTATCGGATCGCCGCGACGGCCGGAACGCGGGCGATCGTCGAGGCCGAGGGGTTCACGGTCCGGCCGGTCGCGAAGCTCGGCGCGGAACCGAATCCGGCCGGCAGCGAGGAGGCGATTCTCGAGCTGATCGCCTCGGGCGAGGTCCGGCTCGTCGTCAACACGCCGACGCCGCGCTCGGGCGCCGTGCGCGACGCGGCCGAGATCCGGTTGGCGGCCACGGCCGAGGGAATCCTGTGCCTGACCGCGATCGAGACTGCGGTCGCCGCCGCCGAGGCGCTCGATCCGGCGATCGCGGCCCGGCTCGCGGACGTGCGCTCGCTCGAGGAGTGGGTGCCGGCGGCGGGCCGGCCGCGCCGGGTCGTCGGGATGGCCGAGGATCCACGCGTCGAGGTCGGCGCCGGCCGATGAGCCGGTTCGACCTCGTCATCTTCGATTGCGACGGCATCCTCGTCGACAGCGAACGCCTGTCGGTCGGGCTCGACGTCAAGCTCCTTGCCAGCCTCGGCTGGCCCCTGACCGAGGCCGAGATCGTCGAGCGGTTCGTGGGCCGGACCGAGGCGGCGATGCGGGCCGAGATCGAGGCCCACCTCGGGCGCGACATCGGTGGTGAATGGGCGGCTTTTGCCGACGAGTACCTGCGTGCCTTCGCGGCCGGTCTCGAGCCCGTCTCCGGCGTCATCGAGGCGGTCGATGCCATCCAGGCCACGGGCGTCGCGACGTGCGTTGCCTCGAGCGGCGACCACGGCAAGATCCGGCGGAACCTCGCGAAGACCGGCCTGCTCGATCGGTTCGCCGGCCGGATCTTCAGCGGCGACGACGTCGAGCACGGCAAGCCGGCCCCGGACCTGTTCCTCCATGCGGCGGCGGTGATGGGCGCGGCCTCCGATCGCTGCGCGGTGATCGAGGATTCACGCCACGGTGTGGCCGCCGCCCGCGCGGCCGGGATGTGGGCGTTCGGCTACGCCGGCGGGGTCACACCCGGCGCGGCGCTCGCCGGCCCGGCGACGACGGTCTTCGACGAGATGTGCGAACTTCCGGCGCTGATCCTTTCCTGACCGCGGTGCAAGCCCGGCGAGGAAACTCACCGTGCGAGCGTATCGAGCGCAAAGTCATTCGCGATTCGCGATCGGGGGCCAGGGCGCCCTCGAATCGGCACGGAATTCTCGCCCGGCGAGTCGGAACTGCAGATCCTCGCGTGCTCAGCGAGAGACGCGCGGACGCAGTTCCTTCCAGATCATCCGAGATCGAACGCTCCCGGCAGCCACCTCCGTTTCCGCCGGTCGTCCGCTTTCGGAGTCCGAGATCGTTGCGCCTTCGGACAGGGGACTGACTTCCAGCGGCGAACGATTTCGGACGACCGCGGTCGTCGCCCGGCGAGCCGTCAGCCCTGCAAGGCAGCCGGACGACCCTGCGACCGGACGACTCCCGTCTCGGACCCGCCGGCAGTCGAGGTCGCCGACGCGGCCGCAGGGGCCTCCACGATAAGCGCCTGGCCGAGCGACCAGAGCGTCAGCGTCGTGAGCGCGACCATGATCACGGCCAGGGGCACCTCGCGCCGGCGGTGGCCGCGTTCGCCGCGAGCTGCTCCGGTCTCGCGGGTCAGCACGACGTGCCCACCCCAAGCTCCGAGCATGTGTCCGCCGACCACTGCCGCCAGCTGGATCGTCCAGACGAGGCCGGCCGGCAGCCAGCCGAAGGACGGCTCGAAGAACGCCCAGCCGAAATTGCCGAGGTCCGACCCCTGCTGGAGCGGATCGGCGACCGCGACGATGATCCGCTGGCCGTCGATCACGAGGTACGTGAAGTAGTGGGCGACGAGGTAGCCGGCCGCGATCGGGAGGAGGCCGGCAGCGGTACCCGCGATCCCGACGAGGCGCGAAACGAGCAGTCCGGCGGCCACGATCAGCCCGAGGAACCCGAGCAGCTGGACGGTCTTGATCGGGACGCCGGGCGCCCCGAAGACCGAGAACCACGCCTGCGTCTGCGACAGCCCGTCGAACAGGATGGAGGCCGTCCCGATCCCGATCAGGACGAGGTCCTCGACCCGCCAGCCGGGCAACAGCAGGCCCGAGGCGAAGGGCCTCCGCTCCACCCGGCCCTCGGCTGGATTGCCGACGAGGCCGTACGGGGCGAGGCGATTCAGGAGGCCGAACCAGACGCTGAACGTCTCGCCGTCACGGCGCCAGGCGTCGCGCCCGAACTGGGCCATCATCGCGACGGTGAATGCCGTGTACCCGACGAGGACGATGAACAGCGCCCGAGCGCCGGCGACGTTTCCGACGAGCTCGAGCCAGACGAAGAAGGCAAGCCCGATGACGGCCGGCCAGCGACCAAGCCCGGGCGGGTACGCGGCGGGCGCCCAGCCCTGAACGCCCATGCGGCGGAGCAGTCCTGCGCCGAGATCATGGATCGTCGCGAACGGGTCGAGCCAATGCCAGATCGGACCGACGAACGCCGACAGAATCGCGAGGCCGACCCAGCCGTACACCCACAGGAACAGGGTCGAGACCTCACCCGTGCCACTGCCGCCGACGATCCCCTGGGCGACGATCCAGATCCAGCCGAGGAGACCGATCGCGCGCAGCCCGATCCGGATAGCCGCCGGCGGCCGGTGCCCCGAGCCACTGACCGGCGGCTCGGCGCGCACGTCGGCGACGAGCAGGAACGCGAACGACAGCCCGACCGCGAGCGCTGCGCCAGCCAGGTAGACGACCAGCGGCAACCGGCTCTGGTACGTGCTCGACATGCTGTGGGCGAGGACCGCTGCGGGTCCGGCGAGCGCGAGCGCCCCGACAGCCGGCGCCAGGACCAGGAAGAGGCGGCTCCGCAATCGTTCGATTCTCGGTTCGATCATGCCCCGCGTCGCGCCCGGCCGCGGGCCAGCCACACTCCGATGCCGATGATCGCGACCACGACGACGATGATCGGGATGAGGGCGTCGCTGGCCGACGCGGTCGGGGTCGTCGGCGGAGCGGACGGCGAGGGCGCTTCGGACGGAACGACCGACGCCGGTGGCGCGCTGGCCGACGGCGCCTCGATCGGGCGATTGCTCGGTTGGGCGGTCGGCGGCGCTGTGGATGGCGTCAGCGTGAAGGTGGTTGTTCCGCGGTCCTGCTCGTTGTCCTCGGTCGAGAACGAGGTCCAGCGGATCGTGTAGGTGCCAGGTGCCAGGTTCGCCGGGACGGCCAGTCGCATTGTCATGGAGTTGGGATCGACCGCCCCACCCTCGACGACGAGGGTGCCGGCGGAGTCGACGAGCCGGATCGAGCTCCTGCCGGGATCCAGGTCCTCCGTGAATGTCATGACGATCTCGGGCGGCGAGCCACCGACCGTGGACGTATCGGCTGGGGTCACGGTCGAGAGCTCGGCGTGGCCGAGGACGGCGCCGGGCAGCCCGATGACGACGCAGGCCGCGAAGGACAGGGCGGCCACAAGCCGGGTGGTTCGTCGGGAAAGCATCGAGGCGAGTGTAAGCGGCTCTACCGGCCGACGCCGGTGAGCCGTCCGGCCCGGAACCGAAGGGCCAGCCGGCCCAATCGGAAGCTCGCCTGTCAACCAACGGTCGCGAATCGGAACGGCGGCCTGGACCGAGTGGGAGAGCCGCCCCGGCCGCCGCCGCAGGAGGGGTGCAGGTAGGGAGCGGTCCGGAGACCGCGCTGTCAGGCCGCCGGCGCCAGCCGATCCGGCCCGTCGTCGCACGGCCGGACTCCGCGCGAGAAGGGCACCGGGGCGGGCCTCGTCGGTCCGCCGATCGCCTCCCCGACGGCCACCAGCCAGCGCCCGAGTCGAACCCGCCGCGGCGGCAGGTCGGCTGGGTGGGTGAGCGCCTCGTCGGGCGCCGCGGCGTGCTCGCGGATGTGATCGCGCGTCCGCTCGGCACGGAGGGCTGCGGCTTCGCGGGCGAGGCCGGCGATGTGGTCGGCCACGGCGGCCTGCTGGAACTCGATCATGTCGGTCTCCTGTTTCGTCCATTCTGGATGTCGTTGTCGTTCATGTGTTCGATGGTTGTCTAACTCGTGGTCCGAAATGTGGACCGCGGCACGAACCGCGGCCCGGACCCTGGGTTGCTGTTAGCCGATGAGGAAGCGTTTGACCTCGGCAGACGCGTCGTCGAGCCGGTTGCGGCGGAGGGTGTAGTACATGACCGTGCCCGATTCGGTGATCGTCACGAGTCCGGCCGAGCGGAGTTGGGCGAGGTGGTGCTTGATCGTCGGCTTGGACAGCTCCAGGAGTTGGGCGATCTCCGTCAGATAGAGGTCGCGCGCCGCGAGCAGCTTGAGGATCCTGAGGCGGGTCTCGTCGCCGAGCGCTCGATGCAGGCGCACGAGCGACAGCGGCGGGGTCAGCGCATCCGCCGGGCCAAGGGCGCTGTCTGCGACCGGATAGCCGAAGAACCGCCAGTCACGGGCCGACATCAGGAAGTTGTACGGCCGGGAGAAGTAGGACGGCCCGAGGATCACCCGCGAGATCCCGGGCTCCGGCAGGTAGCGGACGCCCCCGGTCGTGGTCTCGATCAGGTCGCCCGGAGCCAGCCGCTCGCGGTCAGCGGCGCGCTCGTCGTAGTCGCGTTCGAGGATGGCCAGGACGCGCGGCTCGATCTCGGCGAAGACGGCCTGCCAGGCGCGCAGGACCATCAGGATTCGGTCCTTGGCGACAGCCGGATCCCGGAGCAGCTCGAGGCGGCCCTTGCGGTTCCAGTCCGGCAGCTTCTCGGCGAGGGTCGCCAGGGCGGCCGTGTCACCGCCCATCGCCTGGTCGACGAGGGCATCGACGTCGTCGTCGTGGCTATCGTCGGCCATGAGCGCTCCGACGAGGTCCGACGGGCTCGTGCCCGCGACGAGCTCCACGAACTGGGCCGACGTCTTCACGTCCGGCTGGTCGACCAGGAGCACACCGGCGTGAATCGCGAGTTCGCTCTCGAACAGGTCCTGCATCCCGGTCCGGACGTCCTCCGGCAGGGCGGCCCGTTGCGCGATCAGCCACTGGCGGTCGGGCGCGGGCAGGTCGTCGGTCGAGCCAGCGTCGCCGGACAGGGAAAACACGAAGTCGTACGCGGTCCGGACGTCCCAGTCGATGCGGAACGAGGCGCCGCCGCGGGTCAGGTCGCGAACGATGGCGCGCTGCGGCGAATCGACAGCGCGTCCAAGGGTTCGTCTCGTCGCCGGTCGAGCTGCCATCGCCTGTTTCATCGCTCCTGACTTCGTGTTAGATGCATATCTAACACGACCGGCAGGGCCCTGTCAACGGGTCGGCCGCCCGGGTCGGCCGCCGTCACCGGGTCGGCGCCCCGGGCCGGCCGCCGTCGCGGTCCCGCTCGAGTCCGGCGAGGTTCCTTGCTCGTCAGCGTACCCGCCAGGCTGGTAACTCCTGGGCAACGGGGCTTTCACGTCACGGGAACGAATGGCTGCGGCGCCGATAACGCGCGGGATACCCTTGGGCTGGGTACGAAGCCCAACAACGTCGCCCTGCCCGGGTCCGAGGGTCCAACCCTCGCCTTGTCGGCCCGGCTCCCCTTGGAAAACCCGTGGGGCGGCTATCAGCGGCGGCTGCGGTGCGGACCGGAGATGGAGCCCGACCCCGGGTCGGGAGACCCCCGCGGCACGGTCGGCTCTACAATCGAGGTCCCCACGCCGCCAGGAGCCGACCCGGAACATGCCCAGCCACCCGACCGTGTCCTTTACCGACGAGCGCCTCGCCAACGGCCTCCGCCTCATCATCTCGGTCGATCGGCTGGCACCGGTCGTGGCGGTCAACCTCTGGTACAACGTCGGATCGAAGCACGAGGTCGAGGGCAAGACCGGCTTCGCCCACCTGTTCGAACACGTGATGTTCCAGGGCTCCAGAAACGTCGCCAAGGCCGAACACATGGCCCTCGTCCAGGCCGCCGGCGGCACCCTGAACGGGAGCACCTGGCTCGACCGGACCAACTACTTCGAGACGATGCCGTCGCACCAGGCCGAGCTCGCCCTGTGGCTCGAGGCCGATCGGATGGGGACGCTCCTCGACGCGTTGAACCAGGAAAACCTCGACAACCAGCGCGAGGTCGTGAAGAACGAGAAGCGCTGGTCGTACGACAACCGTCCCTATGGGTCGTGGTACGAGAAGTTGCAGGGTCATCTCTACCCACCGGAGCATCCCTACCACCACACGACGATCGGGTCGATGGAGGACCTCGACGCGGCCTCGATCGAGGACGTCAGCACCTTCTTCCGGACGTACTACGCGCCGAACAACGCGGTCGTGACCGTCGTCGGCGATGTCGATCCGGACGAGATCCGGCGCTGGACGGAGCGCTACTTCGGGGGCATCCCGGCCAACCCGTCGATCCCGCCGCTGGGCGACCTGTCGCTGCCCGCGATCCTCGGCGAGGAACGCCGCGAGACGGTCCACGACAAGGTGCCGCTGCCGCGGGTCTACGTCGGCTTCCGGGCGCCGGCGTTCGGCGACGATCGACTCGACGCGCTCGACATCGCGGCCCAGGTCCTCGCCGGCGGCAAGGGCTCGCGCCTTCATCGCCGGCTCGTCCGCGACGAGCGGATCGCTCAGGACGTCGCCCTCGTCCCGCTCGGCTTCGTTGGCGGAGCGTCGGTCTGTGCCGGTTGGGCGACCGTCCGGCCGGGCGTGCCCGTCGAGACGGTCGAGGCCGCCCTCCACGAGGAGCTCGAGCGCCTGACCCGCGAACCGATCAGCGCCGACGAGCTGGCTCGGGCCCGGGCCCTGATCGAGACCGAGGAGCTCGGCGGCCTGTCGCGGGTGGAGGAACGAGCCGACCGGCTGTCGATGTACGCCACGCTGTTCGACGACCCGGATCTGATCAACCGGATGCTGCCGCGCTACCTCGCAGTGACGGCCGAACAGATCCGCCAGGTGGCTGCGGACGTGTTCCGGGCCGACAACCGGGTCGTCCTGATCTACCT
>JALYPW010000185.1 GCA_030856145.1 Chloroflexota bacterium
TCCTTGAGATGCTCGTCGCCCGAGACGTGGGCGAGGATCCGGAGCTCGACCTGAGAGTAGTCAGCGGCGAGCAGCGTCAGGTCCGGCGCGCCGGCCACGAACGCCCGCCGGATCCGCCGCCCGAGCGCGGTCCGGATCGGGATGTTCTGGAGGTTCGGGTCCGACGATGACAGGCGGCCGGTCGCCGCGACCGCCTGGTGGAAGGTGGTGTGGAGGCGTCCGTCATCGGCGATCAGGCTCGGCAGCGCGTCCACGTACGTCGAGCGGAGCTTCGTGTAGATCCGCCATTCGAGGAGCTTGTCGATCATCGGGTGGGCCGGGCGGAGGCCTTCGAGGACCGAGGCGTCCGTCGAGAAGCCGGTCTTCGTCTTCTTGCCCTTCGGCAGGTTCAGCTCGAAGAACAGGATCTGCTCGAGCTGCTTGGGGCTGCCGAGATTGAACTCGTGCCCGACGTCGAAGTAGATCTCCTGCTCCAGCCGGTCGATCACCGCCCCGAACTCGACGGTCAGGCCGGCCAGCGCCTCGAGGTCGAGGGCGACCCCGACGGCCTCCATCCGGGCGAGCACCGGGATCAGCGGCAGCTCGATGTCGCGGAACAGGCGGTCGAGCGTCACCTCGGCGAGGCGTTTCTGGAGCGGCTCGCGGACGGCCAGGGCGGACAGGGCCTCGAGACCGGCCTGGGCCGTCGCCGGGAGATCCGTCGCGGCCGGCAGGATCTGGTCGAGGTTCTCGGCGACGACGTCGGCGATCGACTGGCTGCGGAGCGCGGCGTTCAGGAGGTAGGCCGCGACCTGGGTATCGAACGCGACCGGGGTCGCAGGGCCCTCGAGGTCGTCGACGAAGCGAGCGACGAGGACCGACTTGACTTCGTGGCCGACGAGCGGGATGCCGGCCTGCTCGACGAGGCGACGGAGGGCGTCGGCGGCCTCGGCGCCCTCGGCGGCCACGACCCGACCGTCCGCGCCGGCCACGGCGAGAGCAAGCGGTGTGCCGCGCCGCGGTCGCGGGTCATCGGCGACGAGCGAGACGCCCACGACCGGCTGGGCGGCGATCCATTCGGCAAGCTCGGCGATCCGGTCGGGACCGCGCACCTCGATCCGCAGCGGATCGACGATCGCGGCCGCGAGGGAGCTCTGCAGGTCGCCGGCATCGAGTTCGGCGGCCGGGCCGTGCTCCGAGACCGGGTCCAACCCGCCCGATCCGGAATCACGTGCGGCGTCGGCGGCACTGGTCGCGCTTCCCCGTCCGATCGACTCGAAGTCGAGGCGGAGCTGGAGCTCGCCGGTCTCCGGTCGCTGGGTCGTGGCGCGGCCGGCGCCCCAGCCGTCGGGCCGGCCCGCGACCCGCGCCGCGGGCACGTAACCGCTCTCGACGACCGACCGGAGCGATTCAGACCGTTGCTCCGCCGACTCGCCGGCCATCGGCGGCAGCCGCTCGATCAGGGTCCGGAACTCGTACTCGCGGAACAGCCGGACCACCGTATCGCGGTCGTAGTCGCCGAGGCGGGCGGCCTCCAGGTCGATCTGGATCGGCAGGTCGCGGACGATCCGGGATAGCTCGCGGCCCATCCGGATCTGGTCGACGTGGTCGCGGAGCTTGTCACCGAGCTTGGCCGGCGTGACGTCCTCGAGTCGGGCCAGCAGGCTGTCGAGGTCGCCGAAGTCACGGATGAGCTTCGCGGCGGTCTTCTCGCCGACGCCGGGCACGCCCGGGATGTTGTCGCTCGGATCGCCCTTGAGCGCCTTGTAGTCGACCATCTGGTCCGGCCGCAGCCCGAACCGCTCGTCGATCTTCTCCACGTCGTACATGATCGTGTTCTCGACGCCCGACCGGGTCGTCATCAGCCGGACCCGCGGCGTGACGAGCTGGAGCATGTCGAGATCGGCGGTGACGATCGTGGTCTCGAGGTCGGCAAGCGGATCGAGTTGCTTCGTGATCGTCCCGATCACGTCGTCGGCCTCGTAGCCCGGCATCTCGTAGACCGGGATCCGGAGCGCCTTCACGATCTCGCGGACCTTCGGGAACTGGTCACGCAGGTCGTCGGGCATGCGGACCCGGTTCGCCTTGTACTCGGCGGACATCTCGTGGCGGAATGTCGGACCGGGCAGGTCGAACGAGACCGCGAGGTAGTCGGGCTGGAGGTCCTGGATGCCACGGAGGACGATGCTCGCGAAGCCGAATGCGCCATTGACGAGGTCGCCTTTCGACGTCGTCAGGGGCGGCAGGGCGAAGTAACCGCGATACACGAGTCCGAAGCCGTCGAGCAGCATGAGGCGTTCGGAGGGCACGGACGGAGTGTACCCGCGGCCCGGCCGGGAGCCGTCGCCCGTTCTCCGGCGGTCGGGTCGCTGATCAGTCGCTTGGACGGGACCGGAAGCGGGCGCCGACGAGGAGTCCAAGACCGAGCAGGACGGCCGCGATGAAGAGCAGATTCAGGGGCCGCAGCGGGTCGGCGACCGTGGAGTCCAGCGCACTCTCGCCCGACAGGAGGTCGCGAGCGCTCGGCGCGGACTTCACGCTGCCGGACGCCGCCGGATTGAGCGCTCCGCCCT
>JALYPW010000188.1 GCA_030856145.1 Chloroflexota bacterium
GTCTCCAGCTCGTCGGCGACCTCGCGCAGCTCGTCCTGGGCCGGGATGACCTTCGACACGAAGGCCTTCGCCTCGGCGTGGATCGAGTCCGCCCCGTGGGCGGCGTGCTGGGCCGTCTCGAGGGCGGCGATCTTCTCGACGAGGGCGTCGACCAGGGTCGAGACCTGATCGCAGATCGTGAGGACACCGCGTGACCCGCCGGCCTGGGCCAGCTCACCGAGGTAGCGCACGGCTGCCGGCAGGATCATCGTCCGGGCCATGTCGAGGGCGCAGCTCGCCTCGATGTTCGAGACCTTGACGTAGTGCTCCCAGCTGATCTCGGCGCGTGACGCGAGCTCGCGTTCGGACAGGACGCCGAACGACGAGAAGAGCTTCTTCGCCTTGTCGGTCGAGAGGGCCGGCAGGGCGTCAACGGTGGTGCGGTTGTTGGGGAGACCGCGCCGCTCGGCTTCGGCGTGCCACTCCTCAGAGTAGCCGTTGCCCTCGAACAGGACCTGCTTGTGGTCCTTGACGACCTGCGACAGGATCGTCGTCAGGCCGGCAAAGTCGCCGGGCTCGAGCCCGTCGAGCGCGTCGGCCAACTCCTTGAGTGAGTCCGCGACCGCGACGTTCAAGACCGTCTGCGGCCAGTAGATCGGGGCGGACGAGCCGACCGCCCGGAACTCGAACTTGTTGCCGGTGAAAGCGAATGGCGAGGTCCGGTTGCGGTCGGTCGCGTCCTTCGAGAGGGCCGGCAGGGAGGTAACGCCGAGCTCGAGCGAGCCGCTCTTCTTGGATCCGGTCGCGCCGCCCTTCGCCAGCTGCTCGATCACGTCCTCGAGCTGCGAGCCGAGGAAGATCGAGACGATCGCCGGCGGCGCCTCGTTGGCGCCGAGGCGGTGGTCGTTTCCAGCGTCGGCGATGCTCGCCCGGAGCAGGTCGGCATGGGTGTTCACGCCCCGGATGACGGCCACGAGGAAGGCCAGGAACTGGGCGTTGTCGTGGGGGTCGTTGCCCGGATCGAGAAGGTTCTCGCCGTCGTCGGTGGCCATCGACCAGTTGTTGTGCTTGCCCGATCCGTTGATCCCGGCGAACGGCTTCTCGTGGACGAGGAACATCAGGCCATGCTGCGGGGCGAGCCGACGCATCGTCGCGAGGACGAGCATGTTGTGGTCCGACCCGACCGACGTCGGCTCGTAGACCGGGGCCATCTCGAACTGGCCGGGTGCGACCTCGTTGTGGCGGGTCCGGGCGGGGATGCCGAGCCGCCAGAGCTCGCGGTCGAGATCCATCATGAACGCGAGGATTCGCGGCCGGATCGCGCCGAAGTACTGGTCCTCGAGCTCCTGGCCCTTGGGCGACGCGGCGCCGAACAGCGTCCGCCCAGCGAGGACGAGGTCCGGCCGCTGCTCGGCCAGGCGGCGATCGACCAGGAAGTACTCCTGCTCGGGCCCGATGTTCGTGAACACCCGGCCGGTCGTCGTGTTGCCGAACCAGCGCAGGATGCGGAGGGCCTCGGCACCGACCGCTTCCTGCGAGCGGAGGAGCGGGATCTTGTGGTCGAGAGCCTCGCCGGTGAATGACACGAACGCGGTCGGGATCGTCATCGTGACGCCGTTCGGCTCGACCTGCAGGAAAATCGGGCTCGTGACATCCCAGGCGGTGTAGCCGCGAGCCTCGAACGTCGCCCGAATCCCGCCCGATGGGAACGAACTCGCGTCGGGCTCGCCCTGGAGGAGGTTGCTGCCCGAGAACTCGGCGACCGTCTTGCCGTCACCGACCGGGGTCAGGAACGAGTCATGCTTCTCGGCGGTCGAGCCGGTCATCGGCACGAACCAGTGGGTGAAGTGGGTCGCCCCGTGGGACAGCGCCCACTCCTTGACACCGTGGGCGACCGCGTCGGCGATCACCGGGTCGAACGGCTCAAGACCGTCGATCGTGCGGCGCAGGCGTCGGAAGATCGGCTTGGCGAGGTACTGCCGCTGGGCGCCCTCGTGGAAGACGTACTGGCCGTAGATCTCCTCGCCCGCGTGCTCCGTGTAGTCCTGGTTCGAGGCGATCCGGTGATCGGCGATCGCGGCGATAGCCGTGTGGCGAGCGCTCATGGTTCTCCTGTCACTGACGGATCCGGTGGCGCGTCACGGCAGACCTCACTCCATGGAGAGTCTTGTGCGACTCGCACGACTTGGGCGAGGCTTCGAGCCGTCGCCGTCAGAATACGACGCGGGCTCACTCCAGTGAAGGTTTCGGCTCACACCAATTGTTATTCATCTTGCACAAGTCTGAGCGCCAGAGCAAGCGGAAGTCGTAACTCCGAATCGGCGAGCCTCCAGCCCGTCGCTTCCTCGATCCGGCGAATGCGGTAGGCGACCGTGTTGCGATGGACCCCGAGCGTGTCGGCAGCCTCCGCCAGACCCGGCTGGTCGAGCACCGCGCGAAGCGTGGCCAGGCGCTCACGGCGCACGTCCGGGCGACCGCGCAGAAGCGGCCCGAGCAGGGCTCGCGCCTGCCGCGCTCCATCTGGAAGGTTGTGCAGGTTGCCAAGAAGTCGATAGGCGGGAAGACGGTCCGCCCGGGCGATCGTCGGCGGGTTGGTCAGGGCCTCGACTGCCTCCAGGGTCGCCCGGGCGTCGGCCTCCGCGGACGACCGTCCGACGTTCGAGTCGAATGGCCGCGAGACCGCGACGATCCGGCCCAGCAGCTCGGCGATCCGGCCACCGATCGCCGAGCCATCGGCATCGGACGCGTCGATCGCGGCGACAATCCGGAGCTCGACGCTCTGGACGTCGCCTCGGAGCGAGAGGCGCCGGGCCGGTGCGAGGGAGCGCACCTCCCGGCGCATGGCCTCCCGACGGAGGGTCTCCCGGCGCAGCGCCTCGCGACCATCGGGCTCTGCGCGATCGGTCGCGCCCCGCTCCGAGCTTCGCCGCCCGGGATCCGGACCGCCGCGATCCGGCACGGCGCCGTCGCCGAACCCACCGGGCGAAGCCTGTCGGGCGACGATCACGACCCATGGTGGCCCATCGGCCGGGAGCGGCTCGCGCCGGGCGATCTCGACTGCCCGACCGAGTGCCTCGTCGCGGGCGAGTTCGAGCGCGACGAGGCCGGCGATCCGGGCGGTCACCACCCTCTCCAGCTCGCTCGCCGGGCGCTCCCCGAGCAGGGCGAAGGCGCCGCTGCTGGCTCCGGGATCGCCCGGAATCGGCAACGCGATCCGGGTCGCGGCCGAGCGCCGGCGGTGGTGGTAGGCGGCGACGTCGGCCGCCGCCCCGGACGCGTCCGGCGGGGCGTGGACGGCAAGGATCGACCCGCCGCGTCCCTCGATCGCGATCGGGCGGCCGAGGAAGGCGGCAATCGCGGCCGCCAGGCCCTCGGGCCCGCCTCCGCCAAGGGCGACCTGTTCGAGCTGCGTCTCGAGCAGCGTGGCCTGGCGCTCCAGCTCGGCCCGATGGTTGACGAGGAAGCCGATCGCGCTCCGTTCGACGGCGATCGCGTCGGCCGACCCGGCATCGAGCACCGGCAGGCCGGCGGCGGCCGCGGCCGAGACGAGACGCCCCAGATCGCGCTCGGATGCCGGAGCACCAGCCGCGTCCCCCTCACCGACGAGCACGATCCCGCCGATTCGGGCCTCCACGCACGTACGGATCAGGCCGGGTACTCCGCCGTCGGCGTCCGAGGCGACGAGCTCGAGGGCGAGCCGGGACATGATCGCGACGTCCGCCGGGTCGAGCGCGTCGAAGGCAGGCAAACCGGCCCGGAGGAGGCGGACCCAGGCCAGGTCCAGGCTCGCGGCGGTCGAGGGCGCAACGTCCGGACCGGCGGCCAGCCAACGGGCGCTGGGCAGGACCGCGGCGCGGAGGTCGACGAGCGTGGCCATCAGGGTCGGGTCGTGAGGCGCCGGTCAGCCGGCCGGCCCGCGACGGCCGGCATCGGCACCCGCACCCGCCCGGCGCCGTGCCACCAGATCGTCGAGCAGCCGCCCGAACTCCCGCTCCACGTCGACATACCGATCCGAGCGGGCGACGAGGCGCAGCTCGCCGCTCGGATCAAGGCGCGCCCAGATCCGGCGACGGGGCAGGTAGAACGTGATGGCCAGGCCAACGATCAGGAGGGCGAACGCGGTCCACACGATCCCCTGCCCCGGGTCCTTCTTCGCAATGAGGATGACGAAGTTCGAGAAACGCTTGAGGCCGACCGAGAAATCCTGGCCCTGAGGGACCCTGGCCTCCCCCACCGCGAGGGCGATTGGATCGTAGCGTTGCAACTCGGCGCTGCCGTCGCTTGCCGTGCCGATCACACGGTAGGGCAGGACGAGCAGGACGCCCACCCCATCCGCCTGACGCTGGAGGAGGAGCTCCAACCCCAGATCACGGCCCGGCACGGCAAAGGTTCCGTACGGAAACCCGGCCGCCTGGTCGGTCATGACCACCGGGCCATCCCAGAGCGGCCGGCCGGCGAGATCGCTGACGACGAGCTCCGGCGCCGGCCCGAAGCCATTCTCGTGGAGGGTGTAGCCGGCGATCGCCAGCGGGTCGTTCACCCGGATCGTCTTGCGCGCGATCTCCGCCCCGTTCTGGAAGACCCCGAGGTCGGTCGTGAAGTCGGAGGCCCTCCCGGTCTCGAGCAGGCCCGGTGCCTCGAACCGGTAGTTCTTGACGAGCAGGAGGTTTGGCGTCCCGATCGGCTGGACCGTCAGCGTCTCCCCCTCTGCCACCACGAGACCCTGCTCGTCCCCGAACTGCCAGGTCACCACCCCGGCGACAAGGAACAGGATCAGGCCCATGTGGCTCAGGAGCGTCGCGAGCTTCGTCCAGCGATGGCGGTCGCCGTACAGGTAGCGGACGCCGTCGACGTCGGCCTCGCGGACCGCGAACCGCTGGCGCCGGAGCGCCGCGCGGGCGTCGCCGACAGCCAACCCGCTCAGGGCCGCCCGGTCGGGCAGCTCGGGGTCGTAGAACGCATCTGGCTGGACGACGCGGATCTCCTTCGACTGGCGCCACAGGCGAGGCGTCCGATCGAGCGTGCACACGATGATCGAGATCACGAGGACGATCAGCCCGACCGTGAACCATGTCGACGTGAAGACATGGAACAGCTGGAGCCGCTCCATCGCGTCGACGACTCCCTTGCCGAGGACGCCGTCGTAGCGC
Organism: Chloroflexota bacterium; assembly: GCA_030856145.1. Classification (GTDB taxonomy): domain Bacteria; phylum Chloroflexota; class Limnocylindria; order Limnocylindrales; family CSP1-4; genus CF-46. Next base: position 5,130 of record JALYPW010000188.1, read on the forward strand.
CGATGGAGGTCGGCGATCGCTGCGGCGTAGTCGCCGGCCGATCGGAAGGCGAAGGTCGGCAACTGCTTGATCGTCATCCCGATCACGGCCAGGAGCGACAGGGCGATGATCTGGACGACGGCGAAGTCGACCGAGGTGAAGAGGCGGAGCACCGCCCGACCGAGCCGTTCGAAGACGTCGGGCGCAGGCGGCCGGGCCGTGTCGGCCCACGCGTTCACGGGGCTGGCGATCGGATGATCCTCCGCAGGGTCAGACGGGTGTCGGTGTCGGCGTCGGGTCGATCTCGCGGACCTCGGCACGAGCCGCAGCGAGCGCGCGCCCGAAGTCGGCCACCAGGTCGTCGAGATCCTCGAGCCCGACGGAGCAGCGGAGCAGGCCGGCGGTGATCCCCGCCGCGGCCAGCGCGGCGTCGTCGAGCTGGCGATGGGTCGTCGACGGCGGATGGGCGACGATCGTGAAAACGCTCCCGAGCGAGGCCGTCCGCTCCGGGATCGTCAGGGCGTCGATGAACGCTCGTCCGGCGGCCCGGCCGCCGTCGAGCTCGAACGCGAGCATGCCGCCGGCGTGATCAAGAACCCGGCCGACGACCTCGGCCTGCGGGTGCGAGGCAAGGGACGGGTGCCAGACCCGGCCGATGCCGGGCTGCGCCTCCAGCCAGGTCGCGAGCGCGGATGCTGTTGTGGAATGACGCTCCATTCGGAGGGCGAGCGTCGAGAGGCCGCGCATCGCGAGGAACGCCGCGTGAGGGTCAAGGCTGGCACCGGTATCGACCTGGAAGTCGCGAACGCGGTGAACGAGACTCGTCGAGCCGGCCACGATTCCGGCCATCACGTCGCTGTGGCCGGACAGGAACTTTGTGGCGGACTCGACGACAAGGTCGGCTCCCAGCTCCACCGGCCGGCACAGGTACGGCGAGGCGAAGGTGTTGTCGACGACGTAGCTCGCCCCGTGGCGGTGGGCGAGGTCGGCCAGAGCCACGTGATCGGCGACGACGATCGTCGGGTTGGCGATCGTCTCGGCGTAGAGGACCCGGGTCGGGGCCGTGGCGAGGGCAGCCTCGACGGCCGCGAGATCGGTCACGTCGACAAAGGTCGTCGTCACGCCGAGCCGGCCGAAGACCCCGGTCAGCTGAGCCCGGGTGGTGCCGTACGAGGCGGCCGTTGCCACGACTCGGTCGCCGGCCGACAGGAGGGTCCCGAGGGCAGCGTGGATGGCGCCCATCCCGGAGGCGAACGCGAACGCAGCCTCGGCGCCCTCGAGCTCGGCGACGGCCGCGGCGAACGCGACGACTGTCGGATTGTCGAGCCGCCCGTAGGCGTAGCCCGGGATCTCGCGGTTCGCGACAGCGCCGAGCTCGTCGGCGTCGGCCGATGTGAAGGTCACGGTCTGGTAGATCGGGACCGACGTCGGCGCCTGATCGACGACCGGCAGGCGGTGCGCCGCCCGGATCGCGCGGGTTGCGAATCCCCGCGGGGCGAGGTCGTCCGGGGCACGCCCCTGTTCATGATCGGCCATGCGGCCGATCCTACACCGACTTGTCGGCCGGCTCGCGGACGGCAACCGTCCGCTCGAGGGGAGGACCCGCAGGATCGGGCGGGCTCGTCGGGTCGTTCTCCGGCGACCGGCCGACCGCCCCGGCATCCATGACCGGCACGCCGGTCACCCGGTTCTTGCCGGCCCGCTTCGAGTGGTACATCGAGGCGTCGGCCGTGATCATCAGCTCGTCGCTCGTCCGACCGTCCTCCGGGTAGCTCACGACCCCGATCGAGACCGACGGCTGGATCATGCTGCCGGCCACATCCACCCGGAGGTCCGCGACGCCGAGTCGGATCTTCTCCGCCAGGACGTACGCCCCGGTCGGGTCCGTCTCGGGCAGGAGCACGACGAACTCGTCGCCGCCGTAGCGGGCCGACGTGTCGATCCGCCGACCTCCCGACCGGATCACCTCGCCGACGCCGCGCAGGACCCGATCGCCGAAGAAGTGGCCGTGCCGGTCATTGATCAACTTCAGCTCGTCGAGATCCATCATCAGCAGGCAGAACCCGCGGCCGGATCGGGCGCTCCGGGCGATCTCGCGCTCGACCGCGGCAAAGAAGAAGGTTCGGTTGAAGAGCCCGGTCAGCGGATCGATCGTCGACAGCCGGATCGCCGCATCGCGGGCTCGGCGCTGCTCGCGGGCAATGACCATCGCGACGTAGGCCAGCAGGATCAGGGCCGTCACGTTGATTCCGACAATCGCGACCATTCGCGGCGCCAGGCCGCCCGAGCCGGGCGGGGCAATCGCGAGCAGGTAGGCGATGCAGGCCGCCGCGGTCAGTCCGAACGTGACCCGTGGACTGACAACGAGGGCTGCCCCGCCGACGATCAACGGGAACGTGAAGAAGAACGGGCTCTGATCGCGACCCGTGAGCACGACGAGCAGGGTCGCGAAGGTCACGGCGACGCTGCCCTCGAGGACGAACTTGGCGGTTCCGAGCGCGCCCATCGGCAGGAGGTCGTGGACGACGAGGACGAACAGGCCGGCGGCGGCGAGGAGGATGAAGATCGCCGGCTGCGCATCGATCCACAGCCTCGTCACGGCCACGATCGTCGAGGTCGCGAGGATGAACACCCACGACACGATCCGGACGACCCGGTCGTAGGCACCGGGTGGAACGCCGCCAAGGTCGCTGAAGTCCAGGTGTCGATCGCTGACGACCGCGCTCAGGTCGGAGGTCGCCAGCCCACCAAGATCCGGGCCGAATGAGCCGGTCGAACCCGGCTGGAGCGGCCCACGTCGACCCAGGAGCGGCGGCAGAACGACCGCGGCCATCACCACCAGGTTGGCGAGGACGGCGAGCAGGATCAGCGTCTGGGCCTGGACCGGCTCGACCGGCACGTCTGGACCTCATCACGACAGGCGACGGGCGCAGCGGGACGCGCGCCTCCGATGCCCGCATCGTAGCCGGTCGCGTGGTGGCAACCGTGGGCCGTGTCGGAACGGCGCCCGATCAGGAGTGGATTTGGGTGCTCCGGCGCACCGGTCCGGCCTAGCGGGTGCCCCACTGGTAGGACTGCTTGACCATCCGGAGGTAGACGAACGTCTCGGTCTCGCGGACCCCGTCGATCGTCCGCAAGCGCTCGGCGAGGAACCGGAGCAGCCCCTCGTTGTCCTCGCAGACCGTCTCGATCAGGATGTCGTAGGTCCCGGCGGTGATCACGACGTAGTCGACCTCGGGCATCTCGGCGCACTTCGCCGCCACCGCCATCAGCCGGTCGGCCTCGCAGCGGATCCCGATCATCGCCATCTGGTGGAAGCCAAGCTTCAGCGGATCGGTGACGCCGACGACCTGGAGGATCCCGCGCTCGACGAGCCGGTTCGTTCGCGCTCGGACGGCGGCCTCGGACACGCCGAGGTCGGCCGCGATCTGGGTGAAGGGCCGACGGCCGTCCTGCTGGAGGTGCTCGATGATCCGCTTGTCGAGATCCGAGACGTCCTCGCCCGGTCGTCCGGCGGACTTGCGCTGGCCGGTCATGGGGCCTTGCTCGGGGCCTTGCTCGGGGCCTTGCTCGGCTTGACCGAGGGAGCAACGCTCGGCGACGGCTCGACGGTCCGGGCAGGGGCGACCGTGACCGAGTGCTGGAGGAGCGGCCAGAGCAGTGGGTCAAGGACCGCGACGATCGAGGCCGCGACCTGCTGGCGGTCGGCCGCCGGGGCCGTGGGCGTGCTGGCCGTGCTGACCGGCCCGAACTCGACCAGGACATTCAGCCCGGCGATGCCGTACGGCGCCTCGTTGCGGACCGGAGCGGCGCCCGCCGTCCAGCCAAGGTCCTTCTTCAATGCAGCCGACGAGCGGTACTCGGTGATCCGAAGCGGCCAGCTCCCGATGTCCGCATTGATCACCTTGAGGATGTCCGGATTGCCGCCGCCCAGCGTCGCGTTGTCAGCCCTCATCCCGAGCTTGGCCGAGCCGAGGATCCGGAAGACCTGGTCGGCCGTCACTGGCTCGGCCAGGTGAGGATCCGGCGTGATCACCGGGCTCGGGATCGGGGTCGGTGGGGCCGAGGGCGCCGCGGTCTGGCCGCACGCGGCCACGATCAGCACGAACAGGCCCGCTGCCCATGACGGCAAACGGCTTCCCCGGCTGGTTTGATTCGAATGTCGCATCGCCGGCGGGATGCTAGCACGCTCTTCGCAGGTATTGGACCCCTGACTTCGGTACCGGAAGGTCCTGTTGAGCGCGAATCAGCTCCGATCGAGGATCGGCAGGACTGCTGCGAATCGCTCGACCGAGACCCGATCGATCGGG
>JALYPW010000222.1 GCA_030856145.1 Chloroflexota bacterium
CCCGGAGACTGCGGTCGAGGCGGTCCTCGGTTCCGACGACGGGCTCGGGATCATCGCCTCGTTCGTTGCCAGCGCCGCCGAGCGGGAGCGGGCCGGCGGGCCGATGGCGGTCGGGACTGCGGTTGGCGCGGGAGCGGGCGCCCGGTGACACTGATCGAGGAGCCCGCGCTGAGCGCGCTGACGGCGTCGCCCGCGTCGCCCGCCGGGGAGCCGCTCCACCGCCGGCTCGGCGTGACCGACGACGAACTCGTCGCGATCCGCGACCGCCTCGGTGGCCGAGCACCCAACGACCTCGAACTCGCGATGTTCAGCGTGATGTGGAGCGAGCACTGCTCGTACAAGAGTTCGCGCTCGCTCCTGAAGACCCTCCCGACCGGCTCGGCGGCCGACGGCGTGGTGGCCGGCCCGGGCGAGAACGCGGGCGTGATCGACATCGGCGACGGGCTTGCCGTCGCGTTCAAGATCGAGTCGCACAACCACCCGAGCGCAGTCGAGCCGACCCAGGGCGCCGCGACCGGCGTCGGCGGCATCCTGCGCGACATCTTCACGATGGGCGCCCGCCCGATCGCCGTCCTCGACGCGCTCCGCTTCGGCGACCCGTCGGACGCCCGGACACGGCACCTCGTCGAGGGCGTCGTGAAGGGCGTCGGGGGCTACGGCAACTGCGTCGGGGTGCCGACGGTCGGCGGCGAGCTCGTGTTCGACTCGTCGTATGAGGGCAACCCGCTGGTCAACGTCATGGCGATCGGCCTCCTCGACATCGACGACCTGACCCTGGCCGCGGCGCCCGGCGCGGGCAACCTCGTCGTCCTGTTCGGCTCCACGACCGGGCGCGACGGGATCGGCGGGGCGAGCGTCCTCGCCAGCGCGACGTTCGGGGATCAGGACGCATCGAAGCGGCCCACCGTCCAGATTGGCGATCCATTTGCCGGAAAACTTCTGATCGAGGCCTCGCTCGAGCTGATCCGGGGCGGGCTCGTTGCCGGGCTCCAGGACCTCGGCGCCGGCGGGATCACCTGCGCCACCTCCGAGACTGCCGACCGGGCGGGCACCGGGATGCGCGTCGAGCTGGCCGCGATCCCGCGTCGCGAGCCCGCCATGGAGCCGTTCGAGGTGATGATCAGCGAGTCGCAGGAGCGGATGCTGGCGGTCGTCGAGCCCGAGCGCTGGGATGCCGTTCGGGCCGTGTGCGAGCGCTGGGGCCTGCCGGTCGCCGTGATCGGCGTCGTCACCGATGACGGCGACCTGACCGTCGTCGACGAGACCGGCGTCGAGCTTGCCCGGATCCCGGCCTCGGCCCTGACGAGCGACGCGATCGTCCATCAGCGCGCGGCCGCCGCGCCCGTTCGTCGCCGCGCCGCACCCGCGCCCGGCGCCCCCGCGAGCCCGTCGGACGGCCTGCCCGAACGGGGGATGGACCCTGGTGCGGTCCTGACCGCACTCCTCGGCTCGGCCAACCTGGCGAGCCGCCGAGCGGTCTTCGAGCAGTACGACTCGACGGTCCAGGCGAACACGGTCGAAGGCCCGGGTCACGGCGCAGCCGTTGTCCGGATCAAGGGCACGACGAAGGCCCTCGTTGCGACGACCGACGCGAACCAGGCGGTCGGAGCGCTGGATCCGTGGCTCGGTGCCGCGCTCAGCGTGGCGGAGGCGACCCGCAACATCGCGATCACCGGCGCCCGGCCGCTCGGTGTCACGAATTGCCTGAACTACGGCGACCCGACCCGACCCGAGGCCTTCTGGCAGCTCAGCGAGGGTGTCCGGGGCCTGGCGGAGGCCTGCCGGGCGCTCGGGCTGCCGGTGACGGGCGGCAACGTCTCGCTTTACAACGAGTCACCGACGGGCCCGATCGCGCCGACCCCCGAGATCGGCGTCGTCGGACTGCTCGACGACGTCGCGCTGAGGCTCGGACCGGCGTGGCAAGCGGGCGGCGACCGGATCCTGCTCGTCGGCGAGGCGACGCCCGGTCTTGCCGGCAGCGCCTACGCCGCGCTGGCCGGGATCGCCGCCGAGGACGGACCGCCGAGCCTCGACCTCGAGCGCGAGCGACGTCTCCAGGCGTTCGTCCGGGAGGCGGCGCAGCGCGGCCTCCTCGCCTCGGCCCAGGACGTGTCGGGCGGCGGCCTCGCGGTCGCGCTCGCGGAATGCGCCATGTGGGCCGATCGGGACCGCGGCCTCGGTGCCCATCTCCGGGTCGCGGTGGCCAGCTCGCCGGCGGTGGACCTGTTCGGGGAGAGCCCGTCCCGGATCGTGGTCTCGGCCACGGCCCGTCACGTGCCGGCGATCGTGCTGCTGGCCCGGCAGCACGGCCTGCCGATCGAGGAACTGGGCGAGGTCACGGCCCGACCGACAGACGGGACGGCGCCCCGCCTCGTGGTCGAGCTCCATGGGTCCGGAGCGACCGGTGCCGCGGAGGATCGCGGCAGCCGCGTCGCCGACGCCCTGATCGTCGGCCTTGATGAGCTGCGCCACGCGTGGGAGGGCGGCTTGTCGCGTGCCCTCGGTTGGGAAGCGCGCTGATGTGCGGCGTGTTCGGGGTCGTGCTCCCGCCGGGCGGCGACCAGAGCGCGGCGGCGCTCGCCTCCCTCGGGCTGTTCGCCCTCCAGCACCGCGGCCAGGAGTCGGCCGGGGTCGCGGTCAGCGACGGCGAGCAGCTTATGCTCTACAAGGACCTCGGGATGATCGCGTCGGTCCTCGACGAGCGCCGCCTGCCGTCGCTCAAGGGCGGCCTCGCGATCGCCCATTGCCGCTACTCGACGACGGGCTCGACGATCTGGGAGAACGCCCAGCCGACGTTCCGGCTCGGACCGCGGCGCGCCCTCGCGATCGGCCACAACGGCAACCTGATCAACACCCGCGACCTGCTCGCCCAGCTGACCGGCGGTCGCGGCCGGCTCCCGGCATCCACGGACACGGAGCTCCTGACGGCGCTCCTCGCCGACGAGCCGGCCGCCGACACCGTCGATGCCCTCGTCCGCGTCCTGCCCCGGGTTCGCGGGGCATACAGCCTGGTCGTCCTCGACGAGCGCCGGGTGATCGGTGTCCGCGATCCGTTCGGGTTCCGGCCGCTCGTCCTGGGCCGTCTCGCGGCGCCGGACTCCGCCGCGGCGCTGGCCGGCCCGGGCCTGTGGGGCGACGATCCCGGCGACGATGCGACCTCGGGCTGGGTTCTCGCCAGCGAGACGACCGGGCTTGACATCGTCGGCGCCGAGTTCGTCCGCGACGTGGAGCCGGGCGAGATCGTGATCCTCGAGGCGGGTCGGGCGCCTGTCTCGGTCCGCTTCGCCGATGCCAAGCCCGCGCTGTGCGTGTTCGAGCTGATCTACTTCGCCCGACCCGACTCGTACATGGAGGGCCGCAACCTGTACGAGGTCCGGCGTCGCATGGGCGAGGAGCTGGCCGGCGAGCACCCAGTCGAGACCGATCTGGTCATGCCCGTCCCCGACACCGGCGCTCCGGCCGCGGCCGGCTACGCCGAGGTCTCGGGGATCCCGTTCCGCGAGGGCCTGGTCCGCAACCGCTACACCGGCCGGACCTTCATCCAGCCCAGCCAGACGATGCGCCACCGGGGCGTGACGATGAAGCTGAACCCGCTCCGCGAGGTGGTCCGGGGCAAGCGCCTGACCGTCGTCGACGACTCCATCGTGCGCGGGACGACGACCAAGCAGATCGTCGCCCTGCTCCGCCGGGCCGGGGCCGAAGAGGTCCACGTCCGGATCAGCGCTCCGCCGATCTACCACCCCTGCTTCTACGGCATCGACACCCAGGTCGAGACGGAGCTGATCGCGGCCACCCACTCGACCGAGGAGATCCGCGATTTCATCGGCGCGGACTCGCTGGGCTATCTCTCGATCCGGGGCGTCCTCGCCGCGCTCGACCTGCCGTACGACCGATTCTGCTTTGCCTGCTTCGATGGCAACTACCCGGATCCCGTCCCGTACGACGCGGCATCCCGGAAGTTCGTCCTCGAAGAGCCGTTGCCTGTCCGATGAGCCCGACGGGCGTTCCAGCCGCCCACGCCGACGACCTCGCCGCCGACGACGATCTCGGGGCAGGCGACCTCACGGCCAGCCTCGTGACCAGGGTCGGTCCTGTCCATTCCCGTTTACCAACCCGCGTGGTGTTACGCGCGAAGCCCGACCAGAATCGCCTCCCAATCGCTGTGGCATTAGCCTTCGGCGGCTACCTGGTGCCCGCTGATCGGTCGGCAAGCCTGGCGAACGGTGCGTATCACTCCCCCGGTTGGTATCTGCACCATCGCAGTGGCGGTGACGGCACGGGGCGGGATCGATGACCCGGTCCGAGCGCTCCGCCTATGCCGCGGCGGGCGTGGATGTCGATGCCGGCGACCGGGCCGTCGAGCTGATGCGCGCGGCGGTCGAGCGGACCCATCGGCCGGAGGTTCTCGGCGGCCTCGGCGGCTTCGGAGCGGCGGTCACGATCCCGCCCGGTTTCCGGGAGCCCGTGCTCGTCTCATCGACCGACGGTGTCGGGACGAAGACCGCGATCGCCGCGGCCCTCGGTCGCTACGACACGATCGGCCGGGACCTCGTCGCGATGTGCGCCGACGACGTCGTGTGCAGCGGCGCGGCGCCCCTCTTCTTCCTCGATTACGTCGCGGTCGGCCGGCTCGATCCGGTCCAGGTCGCGGACCTCGTCGGCGGCGTCGCGGCGGGCTGCGAGGAGGCGGGCTGCGCCCTCGTCGGCGGCGAGACGGCCGAGCACCCAGGGCTCATGCCGCCGGGCGACTTCGACCTGGCCGGGTTCTGCGTCGGGGTCGTCGAGCGCGACGACTGGCTCGACGGCAGCGCGGTCCGGGCTGGCGACGCGATTGTCGGGTTGGCGGCCAGCGGGCTCCACGCCAACGGCTACAGCCTCGTGCGCTCGCTGATGACCCGCTGGGACCTCGATCTCGCCCGGCCGTATCAAGAGCAGCTGATCCTGACTCTCGGCGGCGAGGCGGCGGGTGCGGCGATCGGCGCCGAGCCGGAGCACGGCCTCGCGACCCTGGGCGAGGTCCTCTTGACTCCGACGACGATCTACGCCGGTGCCCTGCTCCGACTGCGGGCAGCGCTGCGGACGGCTGGCCACGATCTGCACGGGCTCGCCCACATCACCGGCGGCGGGTTGCCGGGCAACGTGCCGCGCGCCTTGCCGGACGATCTCGCGGCCCGGCTCGACCCGACGACCTGGCGGATGTTGTCGGTCGTGCGTCTCGTCGGCGCGCTCGGCGGCCTCGACGACGAGGAGCTCCGGGCGACCTTCAACGGCGGGCTCGGGATGATCGCGATCGTCGGCCCGGCGGCGGTGCCCGCGACCCTGGACGCATTGGCCGGGGAGGGGATCGTCGCGAGCGTGGTCGGCGAGGTCGTGCCGAACGTCGGCGGTTCGCGCTACGTCGAGGGGCCGCTGGCCCGGTGAGTGGGCGGATCGCGGTTGCCGTGTCGGGGGCGGGCTCGAACCTGCGCGCGTTGCAGGCCGCCGCCATCCGCGGTCAGCTCGGGGGCGAGATCGTCCTCGTCGTCGCCGATCGGGCCTGCCCGGGGGTCGACTGGGCCTCCGAGCAGGGGATCGACACGGCGATCGTCCCGGGCGGCGCCGACGACGCGCTGCTCGACGCGCTGAGCGGCGCCCGAGCCGACGTCGTCGTCCTCGCCGGCTACATGCGGATCGTCGGGCCGAGCGTCCTTGCGGCGTTCGCCGGCCGGATTCTGAACACCCATCCGAGCCTCCTGCCGGCCTTTCCCGGCGGCCACGCCGTGCGCGACGCGCTGGCCCACGGAGCCAAGCTCACCGGCGCGACCGTTCACCTCGTCGATGAGACGCTCGACAGCGGCCCGATCGTCAGTCAGGAGGCGGTCGCCGTCCTGGCCGGCGACGACGAGGCGAGCCTGCATGCCCGGATCCGGAGCATCGAACACCGGATCCTGCCGAACGCGGTCGCGCTCCTGGTCGCCGGAGCCGTGACGGGCCCGACCGTGGGCGGACGAACGACGACGATCGACGTCGACCGGGCCGAGACGACTCTCCCGATCGCTCGACGGGCCCTCCTGTCGGTGTCCGACAAGGCCGGCCTCGTCGAGTTCGCCCGGGGTCTCGTCAGTGAGCATGTTGAGCTCGTCTCGACCGGCGGCACCGCTCGCGCCCTGCGCGACGCCGGCCTGCCCGTGACCGACGTGGCTGCGCTGACCGGCGCGGCGGAGATGCTCGACGGCCGGGTGAAGACCCTTCACCCCCGGATCCACGCCGGGATCCTGGCCGATCGCCGGCTCGTCGATCATCGCCGCCAGCTCGTCGCGGCGGCGATCGCCCCGTTCGAGCTCGTCGTCGTCAACCTCTACCCGTTTGCGGCCGCGGCCGAGCGGCCCGGGATCTCGTTCGACGAGCTCATCGAGGAGATCGACATCGGTGGCCCGTCGATGGTCCGGGCGGCCGCCAAGAACCACGCCAACGTCGCGATCGTGACGTCACCGGATCGCTACGACGCCATCCTGACCGCGATCCGCGATGGCGGTGCCGTTTCGGCCGAACTTCGCTCGGACCTGGCCATCGAGGCCTTCCGTCACACCGCAGCCTACGACGCCCGGATCGCCGCCGAGCTGCCGACCCGCATGGCGGCGGCCGGCGTCGATCTGCCGGACGAGCCGGGCCTGCCGGGCGCCGACGATCCCTACCCGCCGACCCTCACGATCAGCCTCGAGAAGGTCGACACGCTGCGCTACGGCGAGAATCCCCACCAGCCGGCGGCCCGCTACCGGCGGACCGATGGCCACGCAGCGACCGGGCCGTTCGCGAGCGGCGCGCCGCCGCTCCAGGGCAAGGCACTGAGCTACAACAACGTCCTCGACGGGTCGGCCGCGGCGGGCATGGCGCGCAGCCTGCGCGGGCCTGCCTGCGTGATCGTCAAGCACACGAACCCGTGCGGTGCGGCCGAGCGGGAGACGCTCCGCGAGGCGTGGGACGCCGCCCTGGCCGGCGATCCGGTGTCGGCATTCGGCGGTGTGGTGGCGCTGACCCGGACCGTCGACCGCTCGACGGCCGAAGGCCTCGCGAGCCTGTTCCTCGAGGTCGTGGTCGCGCCGGGCTTTGACGAGGACGCGCGCGCCGTGCTCGCGCCCAAGGCGAACCTGCGCCTTCTCGTCGACCGGACCCTCGCCGACGACGGGCCGCCGGCAGCGCCCGATCCACTCGGCTCGATTCGGAGCGCCGGTGGGGCCATCCTCGTCAGCGCGCCCGACACCGCGCCCGACGATCCGTCCACCTGGCAGGTAGCGACCCGTCGCGCGCCCACCGAGGCCGAGCGGGCGGACCTCGACCTCGCGTGGCGGCTGGCCCGGGGAGTCACCTCGAACGCGATCGTCCTGGTCAGGGACGGTCGCCAGGTCGGGTTCGGGTCGGGCCAGACCTCGCGCGTCGACGCCGCACGGCAGGCGGTCGAGAAGGCCCGCGCGATCGCCGGGTCGGAGAGCCTGCGTGGCGCTGCCTGCGCCTCGGATGCCTTCTACCCGTTCCCCGACGCAATCGAGGCATGCCTCGCGGCAGGGGTCACGGCCTTCGTCCAGCCGGGCGGCTCGAAGAACGACGCCAACGGGGTCGCCGTCGTCGACGCGGCCGGGGCCACGATGCTCCTCACTGGAGTGCGACACTTCCGCCACTAGCCGGCCAACCCCCGAGGATTCGATGCCCGACGATGCCCGCCCGCGCTTCTACCTGACGACCGCCATCGCCTACGCCAACAACCAGCCCGGCCTCCACACCCTGTACGAGGTGATCGGGGCGGACGCCATCGCCCGCTGGCACCGGATGCTCGGCGACGACACCCGCTTCCTGACCGGCACCGACGAGCACTCGGTGAATATCGCGATGAAGGCAGCCGAAGAGGGCCGCGAGCCGCGCGACTTCGTCGACGAGAAGGTCGCCCTGTTCAAGGCCGCCGAGGACGCCCTCGCGATCAGCCCGGACCGGTTCATCCGGACGACCGACCCCGACCACGTCCGGGCCTCGCAGGAGCTCGTCCGGCGGGCCTACGCCAGCGGCGACATCTACGTCGGCACGTACGAGGGCTGGTACTGCCCGAACGAGGGCTTCCGCAACGCGACCGACGTCCAGGAGACGGCCCGTGGCACGATCTGCCCGAACCACCCCGACGTCCCGCTCCAGTGGCTGACCGAGAAGAACTGGTTCTTTCGGCTGTCGGCCTACCAGGAGCGGCTCGAACGTCACTTCCTCGACAACCCGACCTTCGTCCAGCCCGACTACCGGCGCAACGAGATGCTCGGCTTCATCCGCCAGGGACTCGAGGACTTCTCGATCAGTCGGGCCGGCTCGGGCTGGGGGATCCCGTTCCCGATCCGCGAGGACGGCTCGTCCGCCCAGCTTCCGGACGGCTCCTGGGACCCCGAGGCGGGCACGATCTACGTCTGGTACGACGCCCTGATCAACTACGTGACCGGGGCCGGCTTTCCGGATGACATGGAGTCGTTCGGGCGCTACTGGCCGGCCGACCTGCACGTCATCGGCAAGGACATCCTGCGCTTCCACACGATCTTCTGGCCGGCCATGCTCTGGAGCGCCGGACTCGAGGCGCCAGGCAAGGTCTGGGCTCACGGCTGGCTTCTGGCCGCTGGCGGCGAGCGCATGAGCAAGAGTCGCGGCAACTTCCTCGACCCGGGCGACTTCGTGGCCGCGTTCGGGAGCGACGGTGCGCGCTACGTCGTGCTCCGCGAGGTCCCGTTCGACAAGGACGCCGAGGTCAGCTGGGACGCCTTCGTCCGGCGCTACAACGCCGATCTCGCAAACGACGTCGGCAACCTCGTCAACCGGACGGTCTCGATGGCCAACCGTTACCTCGAGGGCGATCGACCGGACCCGACCTCGGGCTCGCTGGCTGCCGCCTGGCCGGCCCGGCTGCAGGCCGTCCGGGCGGCGATCGACGACTGCCTGCTCCACGAGGCGCTGGCCGCCGTGTGGGAGTTCGCCGGCGCCGCGAATCGGCTCGTCGACTCGGAACAGCCGTGGGTCCTCGCCAAGGCTGCCACGGCCGGCGACGCCGAGTCTGCGGCGCGTCTCCGCAACGTCCTCGGCGACCTGATCGAGGCCTGCCGGTTGATTGGCCTGGCCGCGGCCCCGTTCCTTCCGGCGACCGCACCGCGGGTTCTCGCCCAGCTCGGGTACGCCTGGCCGTACGCGGACGACGGCACCGACGGGCCGCCTCTCATCGACGAGCTCCGCTGGGGCGCCCACGCTGGCGAGGCGGGAACGTTAACGAACGCTGAACCGCTCTTCCCGCGCCTCGAGACCGAGCTCGGGTCAGACTAGGCATCGATGCGGCCGCGCCGCTTGGCATGCGGCGGACATACGCTCAGGAGGCGAACCGATGGCTGCCCACGGCGAGTACAACCACATCGAGATCCCGTTCGACGACGAGGAGCGGGCGAAGCGCTTCTATGCCGGCGTCTTCGGCTGGCAGTTCTCCGAGACGCCCGGCTTCGAGGGCTATCCGCTGTACACAGCCGGGCCGGGCGGGCTCGGCGGTGGGCTCGGCAAGCGTGGCGAGATGGCCGGCGATACGACCCGCAACTACATCGCGGTCGACGACGTCGACGCGGCCGTCGCCAAGGTTCGGGAGCTCGGCGGAACGATCACCGTGGACACGACCGAGATCCCGGGCATGGGCTGGTACGCGGCCGGAACCGACAGCGAGGGCAACACCCTGGCGCTGTACAAGGGGACGAACGGCTGAGCGGCCCCGCACCACGACACGGCAGCGCGAGGCGCATC
>JALYPW010000229.1 GCA_030856145.1 Chloroflexota bacterium
GGCCAAGGAACAGAATCGTCATCGGCAGAAGCAGGAGCACGAGGATGGCAAGGCAGAAGCCGCCCAGCCGGGCCAGCGCGTAGTCCGAGCGACGCATGGCCCGGGCGAAGTACAGGGGAAGGACGCCGTGGCGCTGGTCGCGACCGAATAGCTCGGGAGCCTGGGCGGCGCAGAACAGGGCGATGATCGCCGAGATCGCCCCGAAATAGGTGGAGAAGCCGACGAGCCCGAAGCCCTCCAGCTCGCGATCGATCCCGAGCCGGGCGACGATCGCGAGGACGCCGACGACGAGGACGGCGGGCAGGACCACCATCGCGCCGAAGATCACCGGCGCGACCTTGGCCCGGCCGCCGCGACCGAGACCGAACGTCGTCCGGAAGCTGTGGCTGACGAGCGACCGGATCGCGTGGGCACGGCCGAGCCGCGGACCCTCGTATCGGCGGTAGCCGAGGTCGTAGATGTTGCCGCTGCGGGTCACGGGCGGGGCCGTCACCTGGCGGCCTCCCCGGCAGGAGCCGGCGCGGGATCGGGCACGGGATCCTGCGCGGCCTGGATCACGACCGGCACCCCGACGGGCGCGTCGCGGAAGAGGTCCTCGAGACGATGGCGGCGCTGCTCCATCCGGACAAGCGGCAGGCCGAGCTCCGCGACGAGGTCGCGGACGATGTCGAACGGCGCCTCGTCGACGAGATCGACCAGGACGGCCGATCCGTCGATCGCGACCCGCAGCCCGCGCCGGGCCAGGCGCTCGGCGAGGGCATCGCGACCGTCCTCGACCTCGACCGCGAGTGTCCCGGTCCGCTCCGTGAACGAGCCAAGAGGAGCCGAGCGCAGCAACTTGCCGCCCTCGATCGCGACGAGGTGGTCGCACACCCGCTCGATCTCGCCGAGCAGGTGCGACGCGACGATGACCGCGATCCCGAACTCGTTGCCGGTCCGCCGGATCAGCTCGAGCATCTCGTCGCGGCCGGCCGGGTCGAGCCCGTTTGTCGGCTCGTCAAGCAGGAGCAGGCGCGGGTCATGGACGAGCGCCTGGGCGAGCTTGACCCGCTGCCTCATCCCGGTCGAGTAGCCGCCGATCGCCCGGTAGCGCTCCTCGTACAGGCCGACGTGGCGGAGAACCTCGGCGGTCCGCTCGCGGGCGGCGGCCCGGGGCAGGCCCGAGATCAGGGCAAGGTGCGAGACGACCTCGGTTGCGCTCATGTCCGGCGGGAGGCAGTCGTGCTCGGGCATGTAGCCGACGAGCTCGCGGATCGCGATGCCGTGGGTCCGAACGTCGAGGTCGAACACGGTGGCCGAGCCGGACGTCGGGTCGAGCAGGCCGAGGAGGATCTTGAGGAAGGTGCTCTTGCCGGCGCCGTTCGAGCCGACGAGGCCGACGATGCCGGGCTCGATCTCGACGGTGAGACCGTCGAGTGCGGTGACGCCCCCCGCGTAGCGCTTCGTCAGGCCGGTCGTCGAGATCAGGCTCACGGGCCGAAGGGTACCGTGCGATGGGTGTCGTGCGACGTCCGGCGGCACCCGGCTCCGGGACGCGATCGCAGCGAGCGCGGCTCAGGCCGGGATGCGGGAACCTGAGTGATAACGCTCCATGAGCTCGGTCACGGCCGTCCGTGCCGCCTGCCACTCGGCCTGGTCGCCAAAGATCTCGGCGTCCGGACCCCAGCGCTTGAGCTGCGCCATCGCCGTCACGATCGCCGAGTGCTGGTAGGAGCGGCCCCGACCGCCGTCGAGCGCGCCGGTGACCAGGTAGCGCCGGACGAGGTCGAACGGGGCCTGCCAGCGGCCGATCCGGACCATCTCGCCGGCCCGCAGGTTCTCGAGGTAGTCGTCGTCGCCGACCGGGAACTGGTCGTGCTCGTCCATGTGGGTCACGAGATCGATCCGATGGTGGCTGGCCCGGTAGGACCGCAGCCGGCCGTCGTCGCCCACCTCGGCGTAGCAGATGGGGCAGGTCGGGAGGGTCGCATCGGCCCGCGGCGCGGCACCGAGCGGCAGGCCGCAGCGCCGGCAGAACGTGATCGTCGAGCCCTCGTAGGCCATCCCGCACTGAAGGCAGACGTTCGCCGCGACGGCCGTGCCGGGTCGGGTCGGGCCGGGATCCGTGGGGGTGCGTCCGAATCTCCCGATTTTCATGCGGTTCGCCTCATGATGCTGGCCCGGGCGAGTGGACGGGCGAGGAGGTCCACGACGCGCCGGGCGGCCGGGATCTGGCTGCCCTCGAGCAGGAGAAGGGGGAGCAACGTCCCGGACGTCAGGGTCGCCACGAGCGCTCCGAGCGGACCGTAGTGGCGGACCCCGACGGTCGCAATGGAACCAAGGTCCCACGTCCGGCACGGAATGTGTGCGGCCCGGAGGGTGTCGCAGTGGCAGATCGTCAGCTGCCGCTGGGTGACGAGGAGCGTCGAGCCGCGGGCGCCGGCGATCCTGAGCGGCGCCTCATCGCTGACGTCGTCGCAGCGCGTCGTCCGGGCGGGGCTGGGACGCGGGTCGAGCACGTGGTTCATCCTCCAGATCGGTGGCCGGCGGCCGGGTCGGCCAGCGACCTCCGGATGGTCCCCGAGCGGCGATGCCGGCGCCAGAGCCCGTTCGTGCTGGACTTGGCCCGAGCGACCGGGATTTGGTCATCCCCGGATCTCGTCCAATTGAGGGAAGGGCCGACCGCGACGCGCGGGCGGGATGTCGGAGGCCCGAGCCCCACGTGGCGCGGCTCGACCACTCAGCCCCGGTCGGCCTCGAGCTCGCCCGCGCGGAGGCGCGCCTCGGCGCGGCGGAGCAGGGACGCGGCCAGGAGTCGGGCTCGCCGGCCGGCGGCCGCCCGACGATGCGTCAGGTTTGGGCGCACCGTCGGCGGGACAACCGGTGACTGCGTCGCGCCAGCGTCGGCGACGAGGCCAAGGGCGACAAGGGCGGGCTCCGTGCCGCCGGGATCGACGAGGGTCCGGGTCGTGGAGGAGGCCAGCGGGTCGCCGCCGCCGACGCTCCCGGTCACGATCGAGGCGGCCGTGGCCGCGGTGCCCGCGTCATCCGATGGGCTCATGATCGCCACCTCGGCCCGCGGACCGTCCCTGCCGCCCGCCACTGCGGCCGAGGCCGCAAGGCCCGCCCCAACGGCGATCTGCGCAGGCGCCCGCTTCATTCGCCGATCGGCGAGGTCGACGACGTCGCCCCAGTCGCGCGGCCGGCTCGTGGCGGCGCGCCATTCATCGCCCACGTTCGGGACGGCCCGACGGCCGTCGAAGAGCTCGTCGAACGTCTCGCCGTCGACCCGCTCGTGCTCGACGAGGTAAGCCGCCAGGCGACGCAGGGTGTCGAGGTTGGCGATGAGCGTCCGGCTCGCCTCGGCGTACGCCTCGTCGAGGATCGCCCGGATTGCCCGGGTTGCCGCGGGACGGATCTCGGACGGGATTTCGTTGCCGTTGGTCTGGACAAAGAACGACAGCTGGCCGCGGCCCGACACGCCGCCGTCGCGGTCGTCCGGGTCATGGCCCATCCCCCACTTCGTGACCATCGAGGTCGCGATCCGGTTGGCGGCCTCGAAGTCGTTCGATGCGCCGCCGGTCACCTCGTGGAAGAGGATCTCCTCGGCTGCCCGGCCGCCCATCAGGGCGACGAGCCGCGAGCGAAGGTCGGACTCGGACGGGAGGTCGTTGTCCTCCTGGCTGCTGACGGTGACGCCGAGAGCATCGCCATGGGCGAAGAGCGAGATCTCCTCGACCTTGCGCTTGTCGCCGTGGACCTTGCCGCAGATCGCGTGGCCGACCTCGTGAGCAGCGATGATCGAGCGCTCCCGCTCGTCCATCGAGCGCCGCCGCGACGTCCCGACCGCGACCTTCAGCCAGCCGCCGTGAAGATCGTCGGTGTCGATCGCCTCGCCCTCCCGGCGGGCGGTCATGATCGCCGCCTCGTTCAGGAGGTCGGCGAGCATCGCGCCCGAGAAGCCGTAGGTCTTGCGCGCGAGGTCGTCGAGGTTCGTCGTGGGGCCGAGCGGCTTGTTCCGGGCGTGGACCGCCAGGATCTCGCGGCGGCCCTTCACGTCCGGCATCCCGACGTGGACCTTGCGGTTGAAGCGGCCCGGCCGGAGGATCGCCGAGTCGAGGATGTCGAGGCGGTTCGTGGCAGCGATCACGATGATGTCCTCGGTCGTCGAGAAGCCGTCGAGCTCGACGAGGAGCTGGTTGAGCGTCTGCTCGCGCTCCTCGTGGCTGTTGGTGCCACCGCGAGCCTTGCCAAGGGCATCGAACTCGTCGAAGAAGATGACCGCCCGGCCGAGCTTGCGGGCCTGGGCGAAGAGGTCGCGGACACGCTTGGCGCCGACGCCGACGTACTTCTCGACGAACTCCGAGCCCGAGGCATACAGGAACGGCACGCCGGCCTCGGCGGCGACCGCCCGGGCGAGCATCGTCTTGCCGGTTCCGGGCGGGCCGTAGAGCATGATCCCGCGCGGGATCCGCGCTCCGAGCTTCCGGAACCGCTCGGGGCTCTTCAGGAAGTCGATCGTCTCGGTCAGCTCGTGCTTCGCCTCGTCGCAGCCCGCGACGTCGGCGAGGGCGACCGGCGGCAGGTTCCCGGCCGCGGCGCGCGTCAGGGCCTGGCCGCTGCCGCTCGTGACCGGCACCGGCGGCATGATCGTCGTGAAGGCCGTGCCCCGGTCGCGACCCGAGCCGGTGCCGCGGCGGGCGACACGCCACAGGAACACGACAGTGACCACCAGAAGGGCGAGCGGGAAGACGACCGCCATGACGCTCGTGAGGGCGCTCGTGGGCGGCCGGCCGACACCGATGGCCTCGGTCGTCAGGATGCTCCCATAGCCCAGCGCGGTCAGGGCTGCGACGGCATCCGGGGCGGCCACGGTCAGATCGATCGCGACCACCTCGCCGGTCCGGAGGCGGGCGAGCAGCTGGCCGGCGGGGTCGGCCGTCGTGGCGGGGGCTGCGGTGATCGCGTCGACCTCACCGGCGGCGACGTGACGCTCGAGCTCGGCGAGGGTCCAGCCGTCGCGGACGGTGAAGCTCGGTCCCGCCGTGGTCGGGGATCCGCTGCCGGTGGCGAGGACGACGGCGCCCCCGCCGAGGACGATGGCGAGGACCGCGACGACGCCCAGCGCAACGCTGGTTCGTGGCCGGCGCCGGGCGCGCAGCGCAACGCCGGCCGAACGGCGGCGGAGCTGGCGGGTCAGGCGGCGGAAAGGGTTCATCGCAACCGGGCAGTGGGTCCGTGAAGGGCGGAGCGTGGTGCGCTCCGGGGACCCAATCGTCCGCGATCAGGGGCCCGCCACACATCATCCGAACGGGTGAAACATAAAAGGACCCTTGGTTTCCTTGCAGATTCGTTGCAGTTCGGGTCCGTCAT
>JALYPW010000271.1 GCA_030856145.1 Chloroflexota bacterium
CCAGCGCCGGCCGGCCCGCCGATGCGGTCGCGCGGATCAGCGCCCGCAATCTCAGCTCCGGGACGAAGCTTTCGGACGTCTCGTTCGACCTGTATCCGGGCGAGGTCCTCGGCGTCGTCGCGCTCGAAGGCCAGGGCCAGGACGAACTCTTCGACATCCTCGCCGGGTCGGAGCGGCCGGGCGGCGGCGAGCTCCTCGTGGACGGGACAGCGGTCTCGTTCCGGCATCCGGCCGACGCGATCCGGGCCGGCCTCGTGTACGTCCCGGCTGACCGCGCCGAGGCCCTCCTCATGCAGCGCTCGGTCCGCGAGAACATCGCCCTGCCGTTCACGACGCGCTTCGCCAGCTGGGGCCCGATTCCTGTCCGGAGCGAGCGCCACAAGGTCGACGCGGCGATCGCGACGCTCCAGATCGATACCCGTGCCGCGGCCGAGGTCCGACGCCTGTCCGGCGGCAACCAGCAGAAGGTGACGATCGCCCGGTGGGTCGCCGGAGGCGTCCGGACGATGCTCTGCTTCGACCCGACGCGCGGCATCGACATCGGCACCAAACAGCAGATCTATGCGCTCCTCCGCGACCTGGCCAACGCGGGCGCGGCGGTCCTCCTCTACACCTCCGAGCTCAAGGAGATCCAGCTTGCGTGCGATCGGGCGATCGTGATCTTCCGTGGCCGGGTGGTGGCCGAGATCCCGGTTGCCGAGGCCGACGAACCGACCCTCCTCCGGGCGGCCTACGACCTCAAGCCCGACGCCCCGATGCCCGAGGACGCCGCCGCGGAGACGGTGGCTGCCGAGGCGACCGAGGTGGCGGCCGAAGCCGTCGCGAGCGAGACCGAACCTGGAGGCAATCGATGACGGCGGCGAGCCCGGCGATCGGGCCCCGCGACAGCGCCCTATCGACGGTCGTCAGCCTGGCCCGTCGCAACGCCTGGACCTTCGGCCTCGTGGGCCTGCTCATCGGGTTCCTGGCGCTCACGAAGCTGCTCAACCCGAACTATGGCGCGGGCGGCATCGTGGCCCTCTCGATCAATATCGTCCCGATCGCGTTCGCCGCGGTCGCCCAGGCGATCGTGGTCATCTCCGGCGGCATCGACCTGTCGGTCGGGTCGATGATGGCCCTCGCCAGCGTGACGTCGGCCGTGATGATGAAGGACCAGGGTGACGCGTTCGGCGTCGGGGTCGTCATCTTCGTCCTCGCGCTCGGACTCCTCGTCGGGGCGATCAACGGCGCGCTCGTCGTTGTCACGAAGGTCCCGGACATCGTCGTCACGCTCGCAATGTCCTTCGTCTGGGCCGGCACGGCGCTGCTCATCCTGAGCACCCCGGGCGGCGGCGCCGCTCCGTGGCTCATGGCGATCATCTCCGGGCCATTTGGGAGCGAGTGGCTGCCAAAGGCCCTGATCGTGCTCACGGTCATCGTGGCCGCCGTCTGGCTGCCGCTTCGGCGATCGACGCTCGGCCTGTCGCTGTATGCGATCGGGAGCAGCCCGGTCGGAGCATTCCGGAGCGGAATCGCGGTTGCGCCGACGAAGATCGTCGCCTATGCCCTCACCGGGTTCTTCTCGGCCCTCGGCGGTTTGGCCCTCACCGCCACCGGCGGGGTCGGGGCGCCAGTGCCCGGGTCCTACACGCTCCAGAGCGTGGCCGCGATCGTGCTCGGCGGGGTCAGCCTGGCCGGCGGCCGGGGCGGCGTCCTCGGACCGATCATCGCCGTGATCGTCCTCGCGCTCGTCCGAACCGACCTGTTCTTTGCCGGCGTCGACCCCAACTGGTCGACCGCGGTCCAGGGCGCGATCCTCATCGGGGTCGTGATGTTCGGCAGCCTGGTCGCGATGCGCCGGGTGCGGGCATGACGGGCATCGCCGGCATGACCGGGCAGACGGGCACGCCGCCGAGCGCGGGAGTGACGGGCGGCGGCTGGCGACTTGTCATCCGTGATCGGCCGCTCATCCCGCTCGTCGTCCTGCTCCTCGCCCTGGTCGCGGCTCTCGAGCTGGCCAAGCCCGGGATCGTGAACGGCAACTGGCTGGCCACGACGCTCCGGTCGGCGATCCCGCTCGCGATCCTGGCCGCCTGCCAGACCCTTGCGATGCTGACCGGCGGGATCGACCTGTCGGTCGGAGCCGTGGCCTCCATGGCGGCCTTCCTGATGGCGACCCTGGCCTCCGGGCAGGGTCCCGTCGTGGCAATCGCCGTTGCCCTCGTCGCCGCCGTGATCGCCGGGATCGTCAACGGGATCGGCATCGGGGTGTTCAAGGTCCACCCGCTGATCATGACCCTCGGGATGAGCCTGGTCGTACTCGGGCTGATGTCGGTCTACCAGCTCGCGATGGTCCAGGCTGGCACCCAGATTCCCGAGGCGATCCAGTGGCTCGGCTCGGGGATCTCGTTTGGCTTCGTGCCCAACAGCATCATCGTGTTCGTCCCGATCGCCGTGTTGATCGTCGTCGGGCTGCGGCGCAGCGGATATGGTCGGCTGCTGTTCGCCATCGGCGACAACCCGATCGCGGCCCGCCTGGCCGGAGCGCGCGTCTGGCAGGTGCATGTCGCCCTGTACATCCTGTCGGGGATCCTCGCCGCGGTCGCCGGCATCCTCCTCGCCGGCCTCAACAACACGGCCACCGTGAGCCTCGTGGAGCAGTCGGTCCTGCCGTCGGTGGCCGCCGCCGTGATCGGCGGGACCTCGATCATGGGCGGCCGCGGCGGCTACACCGGGACGATCGTGGGCGCCCTGATCCTGACTGTCGTGACGACCCTGCTCACGGTCCTCGAGATGCCGGAGGCGGTCCGCCAGGTGCTGTTCGGGGTCATCATCGTGGCGGTCGCGGCCGCCTACACCCGGGTCAGCGGCGACACCTGAGCCACATGGCGACCGGCACGAGAGAGGCTCCGGGTCGCGGGAGCGTATCCCGCCACCTCGGGCTCGACCTCGGCGGGACGAACCTGAAGTGGACGGTCGTCGAGCACGCTGGCGATGACTGGCGAGTGCTCGGCCGCGGCCAGGTTGCGACACTGTCCGGCGGCCCGGAGGCGATCGTTCCGCAGCTCGCGGCGACGGGTCGCGCGGCGCTGGCAGGCTGGCCGGGCGTGGCGACCGCCGGGGTCGGCATCCCCGGGCTCTACGACCCGCGGACCGGCGCGACCCGCTTCCTCGTCAACATTCCCGGGCCCTGGGACGGCTTCCCGGTCGCGGGCCCGGTGGCGGCCGCGCTCGGCGTGCCGGTCGCGCTGATCAACGACGCCCGGGCGTTCGGCCTCGCCGAGCTCCGGCTGGGTGCGGGACGCGGCGCGTCCTCGATGGTCGGGCTGACCCTCGGGACCGGGGTCGGCGGCGTGATCGCGGTCGACGGGAAGGTCCACCAGGGCCACGACGGGACGGCCGGCGAGATCGGCCACCAGACGATCGATCCGGACGGGCCGTCGTGCAACTGCGGAAACAACGGCTGCCTCGAGGCGTTCTGCCGGGCCGACAGGATCGCCGAGGCGTGCGGGACGGCGACCGCGGAGGAGGCCGTGGAGCGGGCACGGAACGGTGACGCGGCTGCGATCGAGGGGCTCCGTCGGGTGGGTCGCTATCTCGGGATCGGGATCGGCAACATGATCGTGGTGATCTCCCCGGACCGGGTCGTGATCGGCGGCGGGATCGCCGCGGCGGGCGACCTGCTCCTGCCCGAGATCCGGGCCGAGATCCGGCGCCGCGTCCTGACAACGTCGGTCGACGAGGTCGAGATCGTGACCGCCGAGCTCGGGACGTGGGCGGGGGCAATCGGGGCCGCCGTCCACGGGGCGGAGGCGGCTGACTCGACGTCCGTTGCGACGTCTGGCGCAGAACGAGCACAGTCGTGATCGAGAGCGCCTGGGTCCCCCATCACCGCCGGATCGAGCAGATCCTGCGGGAGCGGATCCAGTCGCTCCAACCCGGCGATCGCCTGCCCTCGGACGCCGAGCTCGTCGCCGAGTTCGGCGTCAGCCGGATGACCGCCCGGAACGCGATGCAGCGCCTGGCCGAGGATGGGCTCGTGGCCCGCCAGCCCGGCCGCGGCTCGTTCGTCGCCGCCCCGTCGACGCATCGCCGGACCGACCGCCTGATGACGTTCAGCCGCGAGATGAAGCGGCGCGGCCGCGTTCCCTCGTCGCGCCTGCTCGCCCGTGCGATCCGTCCCTCGACCCGGATCGAGGCCGAGGCGCTCGCCCTCGCCCCCGGCGAGCCGGTCGTGGAGGTCCGCCGGATCCGCCTCGCCGACGGCCAGCCGGTCGCGCTGGAGTCGGCGATCCTCGTCATCACCTGCGCCCAGGCCGTGCTCGCAGCCGACCTCGAGACCGGCTCGCTCCACGCCGCCATCAGCGCGGCCGGGGTCGGCCTCCGGAGCGGCACCGGGACCGTCGCCGCGGGGGCTGCGACCGCCGAGGATGCCCGCTTGCTCGACATCCGGCGGGGCGACCCGCTCCTCATCGAGCGGCGCGTCATCGTGGACGGCGAGGGGCGCCGGATCGAAGCGACCGAGTCGCGGTATCCCGCCGACCGCTACGCCCTCGACGTCTCGTTCGAGGTCGAGAACCCGACCGAAGGGAGTGCCTGAATGGCTCGAACCGAGCTCCGCGGCCGACTCATCCTCGACGACGCAGTCGTCGTCGGCCGGCTGACGATCGAGGACGACCGGATCGCTGCGGTCGACATCGACGACGACACGCCCGGCGCCGGCCCGGACCTGCCGTATCTCGCGCCCGGCTTCGTCGACGTCCACGTCCACGGCTGGGGCGGCCACTCGGCGATGGGTTCGACCGACGACCTCGACGGGATGGCCCGGGCACTCCTCAGGCGGGGCGTCACCTCGTTCCTGCCGAGCGCCTGGACAACACCCCTGCCGGAGCTCCATGCGTTCGCCGATCGGGTTCGCGCCTGGATTCCGGGCGCGCCCGCCGACGGCGCAGAGCCACTCGGGTTCAACCTCGAGGGGCCGTTCCTCGCCCCGGCCCGCAAGGGCGCCCACAACCCGGACCTCCTCCTCGAGCCGGCCGACGTGCCCTGGTCGGAGATCGAGCCTCTCGTGGACGGCCTGCGCCTGACCACGATCGCCCCGGACATCCCGGGCGGGCTCGCCCTGATCCGGCGCCTTGCCGGGTTCGGCGTCCGGGTCGCGGTCGGGCACTCCGCGGCGGATCTCGCGACTGCGCTGGCCGGCTACGACGCTGGCGCCACGACGACGACGCACCTCTTCAATGCGATGACCGGGGTCGACCATCGAGCGCCCGGCGTCGCCGTGGCGGCGCTCACGCGAGACGACGCCTACGTCGAGCTGATCGCCGACGGCCAGCATGTGAACCGCGCCCTCTGGCCGATCATCTGGCGAACGAAGCCGGCTGATCGATTGGTGCTCGTCAGTGACGCCCTCTCGCTGGCCGGGATGGGTGACGGCCGGGTCACGCTCGGCGGCCTCGAGATCCAGGTCGAAGGAGCCCGGGCGACCCTCGCCGACGGGTCCGGGACGCTCGCCGGCTCGGTGATCGCCCTCGACACAGCCGTCCGGAATCTCGTCAA
>JALYPW010000326.1 GCA_030856145.1 Chloroflexota bacterium
ATCATCGGCGGCACGAGTCTGGCCGGCGGGCGCGGCACGATCATCGGCGCCTTGATCGGTGCGACGTTGATGGGGAGTCTGAACAACGGGATGAGCCTGATGAACGTGCCGACGTTCTACCAGGACACTGCACGCGGCGTCGTCCTGCTGGCGGCGGTCGCCGTCGACATGGTCGGGCGGCGCCGCGGCTGACCGAGCACCTCCGCTCCCGGGCCTCCCAGACGTCAAGGGCCGTCCGGCATGTTGCCTCCACGCCCGCGTCCCACTGCCCGGCACCTCTTCGCATCCTTCGAAGTCGAGCGCGACGACGTACGATTGACGCGCTGCGGGTCCGGGAGCCGGTCCATCTGACGAGCATCCGACCCGCCTGCTGATGCGTCCCATGTTCGGCCGGGTCGGCGACTGTCGCCGGTCCGCATCGCGAGGAGAAGTCCCATGACCACCAGGGTCGGTATCAACGGGTTCGGTCGGATCGGCCGCCAGTCCCTCAAGGCCATGATCGAACGCGCCCCCGACGTCGAAGTCGTCGCGGTCAACGACCTGGTCGACGCTGAGATGAACGCCCTGCTGTTCAAGTACGACTCGACCTATGGTCGGTTCGACGGCGACGTCAAGGCCGGCGACAAGTCGATCATCATCGATGGCCGCGAGATCAAGATCCTGGCTGAGAAGGACCCGGCGAACCTGCCCTGGGGCGACCTCGGCGTGGACATCGTCCTGGAGTCGACCGGCATCTTCACGAGCGCCGAGAAGGCGCGCGCGCATATCGACGCCGGCGCTCAGAAGGTCATCATCAGCGCTCCGGCCAAGGGTGAGGACATCACCATCGTGCTGGGCGTCAATGATGAGAAGTACGAGCCCGCGAACCATCACATCATCAGCAACGCGAGCTGCACGACGAACTGCCTGGCCCCGGCCGCCAAGGTCGTCCACGACCTGCTGACGATCGAAAAAGGCCTCATGAACACGATCCACAGCTACACCAACGACCAGCGCATCCTGGACGTCGCGCACAAGGACCCGCGGCGCGCCCGGAGTGCCGGCCAGAACATCATCCCGACGACGACCGGTGCGGCCAAGGCCCTGGCCCTCGTCATCCCGGACCTGAAGGGCAAGTTCGACGGCTTCTCGCTGCGCGTCCCGACGCCCACCGTGAGCGTCGTCGACTTCACCGCCACCGTCGGCCGCGACACCAGCGTCGAGGAGCTCAACGAGGCCTTCCGCGCCGCCGCCGCAGGCCCCATGAAGGGCATCCTTGGCGTTTCGGACGAGCCCCTCGTTTCGATGGACTTCAAGGGCGATACACGGTCGTCCATCATCGACGGTGCCAACACCATGGTCATCGGTGGGAACATGGTCAAAGTCATCGCGTGGTACGACAACGAGTGGGGCTACAGCTGCCGGGTCGCCGACCTGGTCGCGCTCGTGGCTGCACGACTTCCGGTCGCGGCCGCCTGACCGCCCGTTCGTCTGGGCCGGCGGCCCGACTACCGGAGCCGAGTGCATCGGCCCGCGGACGGAGCCGCCCACGCCTCCAAGGAGCCTTCATGGACAAGCTCACGATCCGTGACGCGGACGTCGCCGGCAAGCGCGTGTTCCTGCGCGTCGACTTCAATGTGCCCCTGGCCGACGGCAAGGTGACCGACGACTCACGCGTCCGGGCCGCCATCCCGACCATCAATGCCCTGCTTCAGGCGGGCGCGAGCATCATTCTGGCCAGCCACCTTGGCCGCCCTGATGGCAAGGTCACCGACAGCCTGCGGCTCCGACCCGTGGGCCTGCGCCTGACCGAACTGCTGCGCCGCAATGTCCCGGTCACCGGCGACGCCCTGGGCGTCGGCACGGAAGACGCCGTCAAACGGCTCCGCCCGGGCGAGCTCCTCATGCTGGAGAACCTGCGTTTCCACGCCGAAGAGGAGAAGAACGACCCGGACTTCGCGGCCAAGCTCGCCTCGTACGCGGACATCTTCGTCAACGACGCCTTCGGCACGGCCCACCGCGCCCATGCGTCCACGGTCGGGATCGCGAAGATCCTGCCGGCCTATGCGGGCCTGCTCATGGAACGCGAGCTGGCGATGCTATCGAGCCTTCTCGAAGCGCCGGCACGACCCTTCGCTGCGATCCTGGGTGGCGCCAAGGTCAGCGACAAGATCAAGGTAATCGATCACCTGCTGACGAAGGTGGACATGCTGGTCCTGGGCGGCGGCATGGCCAATACGTTCCTGCTCGCTCAGGGCAAGGCCATCGGCAAGAGCCTGGCTGAGCCGGATCGCGTGGACGAAGCCCGACGGATCCTCGCGACCGCGGAAAAGCTCGGCGTCCGGATCGTCCTGCCGATCGACGTCATCGTCGCCAAGGAAGTCACCCGCGGGACGGAGTACAAG
>JALYPW010000332.1 GCA_030856145.1 Chloroflexota bacterium
GGATCGGCCCGTAGCGGCGATACTCGAGGTACGCGACGAGGGCGAGGATCGGCAGGCCGAAGAGGCAGCGGAAGACGGTCCCGGTCGTCGGCGACACCTCCGCGTAGCGGTAGAAGATGCCCGAGAACGCGATGCACATCGCGCCGAGCAGGGCGGCCAGGCGCGGCCGGGCCGCGATCGCAGCCAGCGGTCCCGGGAGTCCCCGATCGGCGTCGACGCGATCTGCGGCTCGCCCCGGACGGGCGGCGGCCTCGTCCACCGCGACCTACTCGGCGGGCGGCGCGGCCCGGCCCGGCAGCCCGACGAAGCGCAACCCGAGCTCCGCGTACTGGGCGTCCTCCGGCGGCGACGGCGCCTCGAGCATCAGGTCGCCGCCGGACTGGGTCTTGGGGAAGGCCATGACCTCGCGGATGTTCGTCTGGTGGGCGAGCAGGGCGGCCCAGCGATCGATCCCGAGGGCGATCCCGCCGTGCGGTGGAGGCCCGTATTCGAACGCCTCGAGGACCGCCCCGAACTTCTCCTTCATCCCGGCGTCGGTCTGGCCCTGGAGGGCGAAGCTCCGGGCGAGCAGCTCGCGCCGATGGATCCGGATCGAGCCTCCACCGAGCTCCCAGCCGTTCAGGGCGATGTCGTACTGGAGCGCCCGGGCCCGGCCGGCGGGATCGTCCGGCGACGGCTTCGACGGATCGCCGTCGAGCGTCGTCAGGAGGGCCTCGTCCTCGGGCAGGACGCCGCTGAACGGGTTGTGCGTGGCGTCCCAGCGCCCGTTCTCGGCATCCCACTGGTACATCGGGAAGCGGTTGATCCAACAGAACGAGAGGACGTCGGGATCGGCCAGGCCGAGGCGGTTCCCGAGCTCTGCCCGGAGCCGGCCGAGGACGTCGGCGGTCACCGCCGGCGTGTCGGCCACGACCAGGACCAGGTCGCCCGGTCCGGCCCCGGCGTGGGCCACGAGCCGCTCGCCGCCGTCGTCGCCAAGGAATTTCGCGATCGGGCTGCGGACCGCGCCGGTCTCCTCGACCACGAGCCAGACGAGGCCCTTCGCCCCGAACCGCTTCGCCCGCTCGGTCAGCTCGTCGATCTCCTTGCGGGTCGCGCCGCTCATACCGGGCGCGACGATCGCCTTGACCCGGCCGCCGCCGCTCAATGCCTCGTCGAAGACCCGGAACCCGGACGGCCCATCCGCCCAGAGCGGCGCCAGGTCCACGAGCTCCATCGCGAACCGCAGATCCGGCTTGTCGCTCCCGAAGCGCTCGACCGCGTCCTCGTAGGTGAAGCGCGGGAACGGCGTCTCCTGGAACGGCCGTTCGGGCGTCGTCGCCCGGCAGACCGCGATCACCATCTCCTCGACAAAGGCCATGACCGCCTCCTCGTCGACGAAGCTCATCTCGAGGTCGAGCTGGGTGAACTCCGGCTGGCGGTCGCCACGCAGGTCCTCGTCGCGGAAGCAGCGGGCGATCTGGAAGTAGCGATCGATGCCGCCCACCATCAGGAGCTGTTTGAGTTGCTGGGGGCTCTGGGGCAGGGCGTAGACCGAGCCCGGCTGGAGGCGCGACGGGACGATGAAGTCGCGAGCGCCCTCGGGCGTCGACTTGATCAGGTTCGGCGTCTCGACCTCGACAAAGCCGTGGGCGTGGTGGACATCGCGGATCGCCTGGACGAGACGGCTCCGGAGGAGCAGTCGCTCGGCCATGGCCTGACGCCGGATGTCGAGGTAGCGGTAGCGCAGGCGGAGCGCCTCATCGATCGTGGCGTCGGGATCGTTGATATAGAACGGCGGCGTCTTCGCCTCGCTGAGGATCGTCGCCATCCGGGCCCGGAGCTCGATCGCGCCGGTCGGGAGGCGGGGGTTCTCGGTCCCGGGCAGGCGGAGCGCGACGTCTCCCTCGACGGTGACGACGAACTCGCTCCGGACCCGGCTCGCGGTGGCGTGCGCCTCGGGATGGTCGGCCTTGTCGATGACCACCTGGGTGATCCCGTGGCGGTCGCGCAGGTCGAGGAAGATCAGCTGGCCGTGGTCGCGCCGGCGATGGACCCAGCCGGACAGCCGGGCCGTCGTGCCCGCGTCGGAGGCCCGGAGTGCCCCGCAGGTGTGGGTCCGGTACGGCGTGGCGAGGTGGTCGGCGGGCGCCTCGGTGGCGCCGCGGTCGAGCGGTGGGGAGTCGGTCATGGCCGACGTATCGTACGGGACGTGGACCGGCCCGCGGCCGGACTACGCCGACCGGCCGCGGACCGCCCAGGCCCGGGCGACGAGGTGGATCGAGCCGTCGACCTCGGTCGGGAGCGTCGACCGGAGGCGCTCGCGGAGCTCCGCGCGGCGAACCTCGCTCAGGGCGACCGCGTAGCCCGGGGCCGGCCCGACCCCGGTCAGGAACGGGTTCCAGTAGTCATCGAAGTCGCTGAAGACGGTCGCGACCTCGATCGGCCGGACCGCGACATCGGTCAGGCCGGCAGCGACGAACGAGGCCCGCAGCGGATCCGGGGCGCAGATCGTGAACCGCGAGTCCTC
>JALYPW010000350.1 GCA_030856145.1 Chloroflexota bacterium
TCGTCGCGGCCGCCGTCGCGGGCCTCGACGGCGACGAAGCCGAACCGCTCTGGTCCCTCGCCGACCAGGTGGCTCGCATCCGAGCGGTCGACCCGGCCCAGCTCGACCTCGTCCGCGAACTGCTGGCCGTCCTCGTCGGTCGGGCCGAGCGCGGCCGCGGCGGCCGCTCCCGCCTCCGATGACGACCTCCCTCCCGGCCTGGGGCGAACCGTTCGCGGCGGACCGTCGGGCCCGGCTTGCCCGCCAGGTGCCGTTCGCCGACATCGATCGGGCGTGGGCGTTCGGCGACGGCAGCGGGGCAGGGGTCGTCGTGGCGGTCGTCGATTCCGGGATCGAGGGTGACCATCCGGCGGTCGGCCAGATGCTCCGCGAGAGCGTCCGGGTGGAGCTCCACGGCGAGGATGCCACGATCGTCCCTGACGAACCGATCGACGCCGTCGGTCACGGCACTGCCTGCGCCGGGATCGTCCATCGGCTGGCCCCGGCGGCGACCTTCCTCTCGGTCCGGGTGCTGGGCGCGGACAACCGGGGCAAGGGCCTGGCCTTCGCCGCCGGACTGGACTGGGCCATCGGCCGGGGCGCCTCGATCATCAACTTGAGCCTGTCGTCGCGGAGCGAGTCGATGTACGGCACGCTCCACGACCTCGCCGACCATGCGTACTTCGCGAACGCCCTCCTCGTCTGCGCGGCAAACAACGTCGCGGTGGCGAGCTATCCGTCGCTGTTCTCGTCGGTCGTGTCCGTCGCCGCCCACGACCTGCGCGACCCCGAGGCCTGGTTCTACAACCCGCGGCCGCCGGTCGAGTTCGGGGCGTACGGGCTGGACGTCGACGTCGCCTGGAAGGACGGCGGCCGGATCGTCGCGACCGGCAACAGTTTCGCCGCCCCGCACATCGCCGGCCTCGCGGCTCGGATCCGGGCCGCCCACCCTGCGGTCAGTCCGTTCGAGATCAAGACCATCCTCGCCGCCACCGCCTCACCGACCACCTGAGTCGGACAGCACGACGCCCCGTCCTGTGGCCGGACGGGGCGACTCGGACGGCAGATCGCCGCCACCGTTGTGTCGAGACGTCAGCGGGCGTGGCCCTCGGCGTCGTCGCCATCGATCTCTCCGCCACCGGACGGCCGGCGGAAGTCGCCGCCTGTGCCGGGCAGGCGCGGCGCGAAGCCGTCGCCGGATTGAGCTCGATGGCCTTCGACATCGTCGCCATC
Source organism: Chloroflexota bacterium (assembly GCA_030856145.1). GTDB lineage: Bacteria > Chloroflexota > Limnocylindria > Limnocylindrales > CSP1-4 > CF-46. The sequence continues at coordinate 1,213 of JALYPW010000350.1, forward strand.
GACCTCTCCGCCACCCGACGGCCGACGGAAGTCGCCGCCGGTGCCGGGCAGGCGCGGCGCGAAGTCTTCGCCGGACCGGGTTCGATGGGCCTCGACATCGTTGCCGTCATGGTTGAGTCCGTCATCGGTGTTCCGGTCGATGACGTCATCCGGCGCGCCGGTGGCCTGCTCTCGCGGCAGACGGTTGAACTTCTTCATGACAGAGCCTCCTCCATGCCCCCGATCGCGGGCGGCACCCGGGTCGTGCTTGGTCTTCGATGCCGGCATCATGGACCAGCCGGCGAACTCCCGACAACCCCGGTCCCGACCGGCGCGCTGTCAACTGCGGCACACGGGTCGGTCGCGAGACTGGTCGCCGGTTCACTCAATAGCTCTTCGGGAGGGCCTCCGCGCTCGGCCGCGGCGTTCGGAGGTCCTTGAGCGACGCCTGGTCGACGCCCGCGAAGCGCGGCATGTCCGCGGTGTTCGTGCGGCTCAGGCGCTCGGTCAGCTTCGAGAGGAAGAGCGAGCCGAGCTCCGGGACCGTCATCAGGGACCGAAGGGCAGCGGCCGGGACCTCGACCACGGTGGTCGGCTCCTCGGCCACGACGGTCGCCGTCCGTCGGCTGCCGGTCAGGGCGGCGATCTCGCCGAAGAAGTCGCCCGCTGCCATCGACGCCAGCGACCGATAGCCGCCCTCGGCGTCGGGCGTTCCGGCCGCGGCCCGCCCGTCGAGGATGAAGAAGGCCGCGTCGCCGACCTCGCCCTCGCCGACGATCGTCGCCCCGGCGGGGACGTCCCGGACGCTCGACGCCGCGAGCAGCGCAGCGCGCATCGCGCCATCCAGACGCGACAGGGCCGGCAGGTGACCGGCCAGGCGGTCGAAGTCGGCCAGGGTGATCGGTCGGACCGGGATCAGACCGGCCGGCTGCGCCTTGGCGCGGCGCAAGGCCGACATCGCCTGGCGCCATTCGGCGGCCGGCCGGCCGAGACCGGGCATGAACGCGGTGACGACGCCGGCGACGACGAGGACGAACGACGAGGCGACGACGAGGATCCGGACGTCGATGATGTCGGCGAGGCCGGCGAGGGCGATCCCGACGAGAAAGACGACATCGCGCGCGACGGCGAAGGCCGAGAAGACCCGGCCGCGCATCTCGCGCGGAGTGTTGCGCTGCATCAGCACGCGCCGGGCGATCGACGACGGCGCGTTGAAGAAGCCCGAGATCGTGACGAGGATGATCGCCATCGGAATGGTGGTCGCCACGCCATACAGGATCCCGGCAACGCCCATGGCGATCGTCGCCACGACGATCCACGAGCCCTCCCGGAATCGCTCCGCGAAACGGGCCATCAACAGGCTGCCAACGACGAAACCGACCGAGGTCATCCCTTCCTGGATGCCGTATTCGAACTCCGAGGCATGGAGCGCGTCGATCGCAAACGGCAGCAGCAGGACGTTCCACAGGCCGAACGAGAAGTAGACCGGTACCCCGCTCAGGAACAGCGATCGGAGGAGCGGGGTTCCGACGAGCGTCGAGACCCCCTCCTTCAGGTTCTCGACGACGGCCTTGACGGTCGCGTCGGCGTCGACCTGGATCTTGCCCACCCGGACGAACAGCAGGAACGCGGCCGAGACGAGGAAGGTCACGCCGTCGAGATAGAACGCCCATTCGATGTTGAACGCGACCGCCAGCAGGCCCGACAGGGCGAAGCCGATCGAGGTCGAGCCGAACGAGCTGATCATGATCCAGGAGTTGGCTGCGGTCAGCTCCTCGTCGGTCGCGACCTCGGGCAGGAGGGCGTCATTGGCCGGGTTGTAGAACTGCGAGATCGTGCTCACGGCGGCGACCGCGACGTACAGGAGGACGATGTTGATGGAGATGAGGAACGGAATGGCAACGACGATGGCCGCCCGCATCAGGTCGGCGATGATCATGATCTTGCGCCGGTCGTAACGATCGACGAACACACCGGCGAAGAGGCCGATCGCGAGGGTCGGGACCGCCGTCGCGACGAACATCAGGCCGACCGCCAGGGCGGACCCGGTCGCCTTGAAGACCAGGATGCCGGCCGCCAGGTCGGTCAGTGCAGTCCCGACGGTCGAGACGAGCTGAGCCGACCAGAGGAGCCGGAAATCGCGCCTCCGGAAGACCGAGAAGGGCGATGGGCCCCGACCGCCGGCCGCGATCCCGGTCGCGTCGGCGTCGCCGAGGGTCGAGGCCGGGCTGCCGGGATCGGTTGCCGCATCACTCACGTTCGAATGGCTCCCTCTGGGCGACGGTCGGGTGGCTCCGGCCGCACGGTTCCGGTCCCGCTCGCCTGCGGCCGAGTGTACCCAAGCCGACCCGCTCCGAATGGTCGAACCGGTCAGTCCCCATCCAGACGGACCGGCAGGCGGATCCCCTCGCGTTCGAGCAGCTCACGCTTGATCTCAAGCAACTGGTCCCGGCTGCCGAACCAGTCACCGCCGTAGCCTCCGATCGTGCCGTCGCCGGCGATCACCCGATGGCACGGGATCGCCAGCCCGATCGGATTCCGGCCGACGGCGCCACCGACCGCCCGGGCCGCGCCCGGCCGCCCGATCGCCCGGGCGAGGCGGCCGTAGCTGGTAACCGCGCCCCAGCCCAGGCCGCCCACGCCGCCGAGGACGGCTCGATCCCATGCGCCGCGATCGGCCAGGTCGAGCGGCAGGCCGGCAAACGCATCGGGGTCCCCGGCGACGAAGGCCTCGACCGCGGCGACGGCCCGATCGAGCATGTTGTTCGTGCCTGTGGCCGGTGCCCGCCCGGTTCGCCGACTGACGTCGCTCACGAAGGACTCCCGCGGTGTGAGGATCGCGATGCCGACGACGACGTGTCCGGTTGCGCCGATCTGGATCGGACCCCACGGCCCGCGTGCCGAGGCCACGGCGAAGGGACGCCCGGCTGTCGGGTTGCGATCGACGGTCTGTTGCTGCATGCCGCTCATGATCGGCCGTCCCGGCGGACGGCGCTATGCTCGGTCGGTGCAACGCCGCTTGCCCTCCGGAGTCGTTGCGGTCGAGCCTGGGCCGGGTCAGGAGTCGGTCTGGGACTACCCGCGCCCGCCGCGCGTCGAACCCGTCAGCGGCCGGGTGCGGGTCGTCGTCGGCGGCCGCCCGTTGGCCGACTCGACCCGGGCCCTGCGCGTCGTCGAGACAGCCGGCGCGCCCGTCTACTACGTGCCGGCCGACGACGTCGATCTCGGTCGCCTCCGGTCCGTCGACCGCTCGACGGTCTGCGAGTGGAAAGGATCGGCCACCTACGTCGACCTCGATGACGGCGAGCGCCGGATCCCGGCCGTCGCATGGACGTACCACCAGCCCAACCCGGGCTACGAGGCGATTCGCGACCATCTCGCGTTCTACGCAGCCAAGGTCGACGAGGCGTGGCTCGGCGACGAGCGTGCGGAGCCCCAGCCGGGCGGATTCTACGGCGGCTGGGTCACGAG
>JALYPW010000387.1 GCA_030856145.1 Chloroflexota bacterium
GCCCTCGACCATCGCCTGCCAGGTCGTCGCGACGTCGTTGCCGAGTGCGGTGAGAGCTCCCATCCCGGTGACGACGACGCGGCGCGGGCTCGTCGGCCAGGCGTACGGTCGCGATTCGGCCGTCATCGGACGTGCTTCCCGGTCCGGACCGTGGCCGCCCGGTATACGTCGCCGACGATGCCCCGGGCCGAGATCGCATTGGCAACGGCCATCGTGTCGAACTCAGTCCGCCGGATCTCGGCGGTGATCTCGGTGCCGTCCACGTCGACGAGGGCCCACGACGCGGTCGGGTCGCCGTCGAAGACGTAGCCGGCCGAGCCGTCGTTGACGATCATCTTCCAGCCGAGGTCACGGATCTCGGGCATGTGAGTGTGGCCGCAGGCGATCAACCGGGCATCGGTCCGCGCCAGGCGTTCGTAGACGACCGACGGATCCAGCTGCATGTCGAAGCCCTGGGTCTGGGAGCCGGGCGACGCGTGGCAGGCGAGGAGCATCGTGTCGTCAAGCATGAGACGGCGCTCGCTCGGCAGGCGCCGGAGCCAGGCCACGCGCTCCTCACCGAGGGCGTCGTGGGCCCATTCGGCGGCAGCCCGGAAGATCTCGGGCACGCCGTCGCTGAAGCTCGGGTTGGCTGCCGAATAGTCGAAGTCGGCGACCGCAACGTCGGTGTTGCCCTGAATGATGGTCGCGCCCAAGGCCTCCATGTCCCGGAGCGCGTCGACGACGCCGGCCGGGTCGGGCCCGTTCATGACGTGGTCGCCGGCGATCACGACGTGATCCGGGCGTTCCTTCTTGAAGGCCTCCCGGACGGCGGTCAACGCCTCGAGGTTGCCGTGGATGTCGGACAGGATCGCGACGCGGACGCTCATCGGAGCAGACCGGCGGGCGGGATCACGAAGCTCAACGTGCCCTGGCAGGCAATCTCGCCGTCGACGCTGGCCACCGCCTTCGCCCGGCCAAACCGGCTGCCGAGCTTCTCCATCGTGATCTCGAGTCGGAGGACGTCGCCAGGGACCACGACTCGCTTGAACCGGCAGTCGTCGATGCCGGCGAACAGCCCGATCCGGTCCCCGAAGCCCGGCTGCTTCGCGACGTACACGGCCATCGTCTGGGCCAGCGCCTCGACCTGGAGGACGCCGGGCATCACCGGCAGGCCCGGGAAGTGTCCCTGGAAGAACCACTCGGTCGCGGCCACTCCCTTGATCCCGACGATCCGCTTCGCGTCGGCGTCGTACTCGACGATCCGGTCGACGAGGAGGACGGGCCAGCGGTGCGGGATCAGGGCCTCGATCTCGCGGGTCGAGTGGACGGTCGTCGGTGTCGGCTGGATGCCGGTCGCGGCATCGATCATGGGCAGCTCCAAGTCGGGTGGTCAGTGTTGCGCGTCGCAGGCTCGTCACGCGGCGCGGTGGTTGCAGGTCCGCACAGGCGGCTCGTGCGTGGCAGCTCCCTGGTCCGGCGGGCGGACCAAGGAGCGAACGGGGACGCGCTTGATCGCCGTCGGGCGGTGCTCGTTCGCTGATTGGTCCGGCTGACGGACCAAATCGCGGAGGAAGGCGGCGCGCCGAGCGGACGATGGACCGTCCGTCGCCCGTTGGTCCGGCTGGCGGACCAGGATGCGAACGGCACGGCATGCGCTCCCGTGGCGGCGGCAGCGGCCCACGGACCGTTGAGCCTGTTCACGAGCGAGCAGCCGCGGCAAGGAATGCCGACGAGCCGACCCGGTCGAGCAGGTTCGTCGTCATCCGGCCCTCGAGGAATGCCTCGCTCGAGAGAAGCGCCTGGTGGATCGGGATGTTCGTCACGATCCCCTCGACGAGGAGCTCGGCGAGGGCGACCTGGCCGCGCTCGATCGCGGCCTGGCGGGTCTGGCCCCAGACGATCAGCTTGCCGAGGAGCGAGTCGTAGTACGGCGGGACCTCGTAACCGGCGAACAGGTGGGAGTCCATCCGGACCCCCGGTCCGCCCGGCGCGAGGTAGCGCTCGACGACGCCGGCCGCCGGCCGGAAGTCCGCAGCGGGGTCCTCGGCGTTGATCCGGAATTCGATCGCATGACCGCGAACGACGACGTCCGACTGGCTGATTCCAAGCGGCTCGCCGGCCGCGATCCGGATCTGGGTCGTGACCAGATCGATCCCAGTCAGCATCTCGGTCACCGGGTGCTCGACCTGGATCCGGCAGTTGATCTCGATGAAGAACGCGTTCCCGTCGCGGTCGACGAGGAACTCGAGCGTCCCGACGTTCTCGTAGCCGGCCGATACGACCGCCCGGACGGCCCGGACGCAGAGCTCGTTGCGGGCTTCGACCGACATCGCCGGGGTCGGGCCCTCCTCGAGGATCTTCTGATGACGACGCTGGACCGAGCAATCGCGTTCGCCGAGGTGGATCCCGCGGCCGTAGCGGTCGACGGCGACCTGGACCTCGACATGGCGAGTCTCGTCGAGCCAGCGCTCGAGGTACAGGGAGTCGTCGCCGAACGCCGCTCGGGCCTCGGAGCGGCACACGTTCAACGCCGCTTCGAGCTCGCGCGGCGTCCGGACCATGCGCATCCCCTTGCCGCCACCGCCGGCCGCCGGCTTGATGAGCAACGGGTAGCCGACCTGCTCGCCCTCCTCGAGGGCATGGGCGTCGTCGCGCAGGATGCCGTTGGAGCCCGGGATCGTCGGCAGCCCGAGGTTGCCCAGCAGCCGCCGCGTGGACTCCTTGCTGGCGAACCGCTCGAGGACGTTGGCCGGCGGGCCGATGAAGGTCAGGTCGTGGGCCCGGACGACCTCGGCGAAGGCGTCGTCCTCGGACAGGAAGCCATAGCCCGGGTGAATGGCATCGCAGCCCGTCACGATCGCGGCGCTGATGACCGCCGGAGCGGAGAGATACGAACGGCGGGCGTCGGCCGGGCCGATGCAGATCGCCTCGTCGGCAAGCTGGACCGGGAGCGAGTCGCGGTCCGCCTCGCTGTAGGCGACCACGGCCTCGACGCCGAGGGTCCGGCAGGCGCGCAGGATCCGCAGCGCGATCTCGCCGCGGTTCGCGATCAGGATCTTCTTGAACATCAGGCCTCGCTCCGGTCGGTCGTCCGCGCGACCAGCTCGATGACGATCAACTCCTGGCCGTACTCGACCGCCTGGCCGGCCTCGACCAGGCTCGCCCCGAGGATCCCGTCGGCAGGGGCGACGACCTCCTGGGCGATCCCGAGCATGTCGACCGCGCCGAGTCGATCGCCGTTGCGGACCCGCGAGCCGGGCTTGACCTCGGGGCGCGGCTGGAAGACGCCGACAGCCGGCGACGTGGCGACGACCCGGTGCGAATCGGCACCGAGCGCATCGACGCCACGTCCGTGGCCGCCCGCCGGATCCGTCGCTCCCGGCGACGACCCGTTCGAGGCGCCGGTGGCGCTGGAGGCAGCCCCGGCCGGCCCTCCGATCGCCTTCGACTCGCGGGCGCTGCGATGGCCCTCGAAGCCACCCGGCTGGTGGCCATGGCCGGCATGTCCGGGCTGGGAACGCGACGCCCGATCGTTCGATCGCCCGGCATGGCCGCTCGTCGCGTCGGCCGGGCGGCGGATACGGACCGTCCAGGCGTCCTCGCCGACCTCGATCTCGCCGAGACCGGTTGCTCCAAGCTTGGCGATCAGGGCCGGCAGAAACTCCTCGGCGAGGCGATCGATCGCGGCGTGGTCGGCGATCCGCTCGTCGGCACTCCGGGGCGGACGCGGCTGGTCGGTCACGATCGGCAGCGGGTGGTGGTCACGGTCACGGGCGTTCAGACCTCATCGCGGGCCGGCAGGTCGTCGTCGCGTCCGGCAGGAGTCGTCGAGCTGCCGGACCGGCGGCCCGGATCGAGCAGGTTCCGGAGCC
>JALYPW010000399.1 GCA_030856145.1 Chloroflexota bacterium
ACCACTTCGACGGCTACTGGCAGGATGTCGGGACGATCCAGTCGTACTGGGAGGCGAACCTCGCCCTGCTCCAGGACAACGCCGCGCTCGACCTGTACGACCGCGACTGGCTGATCCACACCCGGTCCGAGGAGCGCGCCCCGGCCCTCGTCGGCCCGACGGCCCAGGTCCACCGGAGCATGATCAGCCACGGCTGCGTGATCAACGGCACGGTCGTGAACTCGGTCCTCTCGCCCGGTGTCCGGGTCGACGTCGGCGCCGTCGTCCGCGACTCCATCGTGATGTTCGACTCGGTGATCCGCTCCGGTGCGGTGGTCGATCGAGCGATCCTCGACAAGGAGGTCGTCGTCGGGCCTGGCGCGATCGTCGGCGATGGGCCGGACTTCGACACCCCGAACAAGCAGGAGCCGAGCCGCCTGAACACCGGGATCACGGTCGTCGGCAAGCGCTCCATCATCCCGCGCGGCGTCCGGATCGGGCGCAACGTCAAGATCGCGGGCGACGTGAAGGCGACCGACTTCCGGAGCCGCATCGTGAAGAGCGGAGCCTCGATCGAATCCGCCCGGCCGCGCGGCGCCGCGGCCCGGCTCGCCGCCGGCAAGAGCGCGCCGCCGACCCGAACGGCGATCCCGGCCGAGTCCTCGACCAACGGCCAGCGCGACGCAGCGGCGGTCGGCGCCGGGCGCACGGCAGCGGTCGGCGGCCAGCCCGAGTCCTGAGCCCACACGAGCCGCGCCAACTCGGCCGCCGGACGATCATGCATCGCGTGGGTCAACCGACGGCTGGGCCAGCGCTCGGGCGACGTCTGATGCGGCGGGTGCATCGGATGTCGGCCGGAGGCGCGAAACGCGTCCGTCGTGGCCCGACGCCGGGCGTCCGGACGTCCGTTCATGCGGTCGCTGCACCAAACGCGTCCGGCCGGTCGAGTCGCGCGGTCCAGGCGGTTCGCGGTCGCTGACACGTTTGCGGCCCGTTGCGCCGTCATCGGGATTCGGTTCCGCCGGGTAGACTGCCCGCCATGCCTCCCTCCGAGTCGGGTGCCGTACGCCCGGCGGATGTCGAGCACTGGCTCGGCGAGCTGGGGCTCGCGGCTCATGCCCGAGCCGACCGGGACGGCGTCACGTCGTGGGACCTGCGGCTGGACGGCCGCCGGCGCTTCGATCTGCCGGTCACTCTGATCCTCGATCCGGGCCTGGGCCTGATCTGCTGGGTCCACTTCGCGCCGCCGATCGGTGACGCCATGCGCAAGTCATTCCGCAAGCTCCTGCGCTGGAACGACGAATTCCCGTTCGTGAAGTTCTCGCTGGCCGAGGACGACCGACCGGTCCTTGCCACGGAACTACCGCTCCGGAGCGTCGATCGTGACGAGCTCGGGATCGCCCTCGCCCGGTCCCTGCTGATCGCGGACCAGCTCCTCGAGGAGTCGGCGGGCTGGCTGTGGATCGGCGGCCGGATCCCGGACTCTGGCGAGCGGACGAGCCGGAACGCCGGCCTGATCGAGCGCTACGCCGATCGGCTGGCGGAGCTCCTGCCGGCGGTCCCGCAGCCACAGCCTGCCGTCGCGGAGGCGGTGCCGTGAGGTCCCGGTCGCCGGCCCGTCGGGCCCTCCTTGTCAGCCTCGCCGTCGTCGCGGGTCTCCTCTCGGTGCCAACCGCGGCCCTCGTCCCGAACACGCCGCTCACCGCCCGGACCGCGGCCGCCGCCACGGGGCTCACGATCGCCGGTGATGCCCGCTATGTCGTGGACCCCGCGAAGCAGCGCGTCCGCGTGAGTGTCGGCCTCACCGCGACGAACCGTCGGACTGACACGAAGACCCGCCGCTTCTACTACGACCGCGCCTTCCTCGCCGTCCAGCCCGGCACGACCGCGTTCAAGGTCACGAGCAGCGGCGCGAAGCCGGTCGTCCGGGTCGCGAAGAAGACAAAGACCTACACGCTCCTTCGGATCGACTTCGGCAAGCAGCTGGCGGCCGGGACCAGCCGCACGCTCAATCTGACCTTCGACATTCCCGACCCCGGTGGTGCCCCGACGCGAACAACCCGGATCGGGCAGAACCTGGTCACCTTCGGGGCGTGGGGCTTCGGCAGCGAGGGCTTGCCGGGTGGCAGCGTCAGCGTCGTCTTCCCGGCCGGATTCGCGGTGGATGTGGCCGCGGCCGGGGTTGCCGGACCCGTGGACGACGCGGCGGGCAACGCAGTCTTCAGCACCGGCCGGCTCGCCAATCCGCTGGCCTTCTTCGCCTACTTCGTCGCCGATCGGCCCGGCTCGTACACCGAGACCGCCCTCCAGATCCCGGTCGGCGACCGGACGATCCCCGTGACGCTCCGGGCCTGGCCCGACGACCCGGCCTGGGCGAAGCGCGTCGGCGGACTCCTCACCCGGGCGCTGCCGGCCCTCGCCGAGGACATCGGCCTGCCCTGGACCGTGGACCAGCCGCTGATCGTCGAGGAGGCCGTCAGTCGCACGGCGAGCGGCTTCTCGGGCCGGTACGACCCGCAGGCGGGCCGGATCGAGATCGCCTACTACGCGACCCCGTTCGTCGTCCTGCACGAGGCAGCCCACGCCTGGTTCGACGGCGGGCTCCTGGCCGACCGCTGGGCGAGCGAGGGGTTCGCCTCGTTCTACGCCCTGCGCGCAGCGGCTGCGATCGGCGAGAAGGACGTGACCGGCGACGAGCTGACGCCCGCCCTCGAGAAGGTCCGCATCCCGCTCAACGCGTGGGCTGTGCCGGGCGCTGAGGGCAGCGGCGCGATCGACGAAGCCGAATATGCGGCCGCTCTCAAGCTCGCGTCGCTCGTGGCCGAGCGGGCCGGTCCCGACGATCTGAGCGCGGTCTGGCAGGCGATCCATGAGCGCCGGGCGGCCTACCAGGCAATCGGTCCGCAGGCCGCTCTCGAGACCGCCGACGCGGCACCCGACTGGCGCGGCCTCCTCGACCTGCTCGAGGAGCGGACCGGCGCCGCATACGACGACCTCTGGACCACGTGGGTCGTCCGACCGACCGAGACCGGGCTCCTCGCCGAGCGCTCGGCCGCCCGGGCGCTGTACGCCCAGACGACCGAGCGGGCGGGCACCTGGCGCCTGCCGCGCGTCGTCCGCGATGCCCTCCGGGTCTGGCAATACGACCAGGCCACGGAGCTCCTCGTCGATGCCGGCCGGGCGCTCGACGACCGCGACGGCGTGCTGGCCGCAGCGGCCGCCGCCGGGCTCGTGGTGCCCGATACGATGCAGACCGCGTTCGAGGGC
>JALYPW010000400.1 GCA_030856145.1 Chloroflexota bacterium
CCCTTCGTTCGTCGCCAGATCGGGAAACCTGGACGGCAGTGGTGCGACGGGTGGGCTACTCGCCCTCGTAGCGGAACCGGTCTCGATCGCGGACGAGGCGGCCGACCGGGTGATCCTTCTCGTGCGACAGGACCACGGTCCAGCCCTCGTCGGCCGCCTCGGCGAAGAACGAGTTCTTGACCAGCACGGAATCGAGCGGGAAGTCGTCGAACGCGGTGACCCAGCGCGGGTTCGCGCTCCACGGCCGCATCGCGAGATCGCCGAAGAACGCCAGCGGCGCGGCCCCCGGCGCCCGAACGACGATCGCCTGGTGGCCGGCCGAGTGGCCGCCCGTCGGGATCACGGACACGCCCGGCATGATCTCCCGGGGGCCCTTGACCGGCGTTTCGGCTGCCCAGTCGCGGACGAGCCGCAGCTCCGGCTGGACGTATGAGGCAACAAGGCGCGGGTTGTCACCGAGGGCGATCTCCCACTCGGCTTCCTGAGCGACGATCGAAGCCTCTGGAAAGGCTCGACTGCCGTCGGCCGCGAGAAGCCCACCAGCGTGGTCGAAGTGAAGATGGCTCATCGCGACGACATCCACGCTCGATGGATCGAAGCCTGCGGCGCGCAGCGCCGGCACGATCCACGGTCCCTCGTAGCCGCGCATCGCCCGGGTCTTGTCGTCGAGTCGATCGCCGATCCCGGTCTCGACCAGGACCCGGCCGGCGGGCGTCTCGATCAGGAGGCAGTTCAGAGCCTGGAGCAGGCGGTTCTCGGCGTCGAGCTCACCGACAGCCCAGCGATCCCACAGCAAGCGCGGAACGGGGCCGAACAAGGCGCCGGCGTCCGACCGGAAGGTGCCCGCCTGGACGAGCGCGACCGAAACCCCTCCCCCGAGGTCAAGCCGCCAGTCGACCGCGTCGGTCAGGCCCGTGGCTCGTCCTCCGACGCAGGCTCGTCCGGCCCGTCGGGCACGAGCCGCGGCCCCGTGAAGTCGCGGTGGAACGCGGACGCGGTCGGCTCCGACTGGCCCTGGTACTTGGAGCCGAGCGAGGCCGACCCGTACGGCCGCTCGACCGGGCTCGACATCTCGAAGAACGAGATCTGCCCGATCTTCATTCCGAAGTACAACGCGATCGGCAAATTGGCAACATTCGACAATTCCAGCGTCAAATTGCCCTTCCAGCCGGGGTCAACGTAACCGGCAGTGGAGTGAATCAGGAGCCCGAGCCTCCCAAGGGAACTTTTGCCCTCGAGCCTGGCGACGAGATCGTTCGGCAGTTCGACCCATTCGAGGGTCTGGCCCAGGACGAACTCGCCCGGGTGGAGGACGAACGGCTCGTCGTCGGCGATCGTCAGCAGTTCTGTGAGGTCGGGCTGTGGCGCGCGGACGTCGATGAACGGGTAGCGGTTGTTGCGGAACACGCGGAACGAGCGATCGAGGTGGAGGTCCACCGATGACGGCTGGAGGTCGGCCGGGTCGTACGGCCGGATGCCGATCTCGCCGGCCTCGAGCGCGGCCCGGATGTCGCGGTCGGACAGGACGCTCACGTGCTGCTCTTACCGAAGTCATCGGTGCCGCGCTCGGCGTACAGCGAATCGACCTCGCGCTTGAGCGCCTCGAGGTCGTCGAAGCTCTGGTAGACGCTGGCGAAGCGGATGTACGCGATCTGGTCGAGCTCGCGCAGGCGGGCCATCGCCAGGGCCCCGACGCGCGACGAGTCGACCTCGGTGGTGCCCTGCGAGCGGAGCTCGGCCTCGATCAGGTCGGCGGCCTTGTCGGCTGCATCGTCGGCCACGGGTCGGCGAGTCAGTGCCTTGCGCAGCCCCGAAGCGAGCTTCTCGCGGTCGAACTCCTGGCGGGCCCCATCGCGCTTGACGATGACCAGCCGAGCCGCCTCGACCCGCTCGTAGGTCGTGAACCGGGTGGCGCATGTGGAGCACTCGCGACGGCGTCGGATGGTGGCCGATTCGTCGAGGTCACGCGAGTCGACGACCCGCGTCTCGCGCTCACCGCATGAAGGACAGCGCATCGAGGCTCCTGCTTGGCGCACCACTACCGCTTGTGGTGTCAGGCGATGATACCACTACATAGCGGGTGATTCGGGCGGTTGCGGGGCCTCCCGCTCCATCAGCCACTGACCGTCAGGCGTTCCGGCGCAGGATCCGGCGCGAACCGTCGTTCGGCGTCAGCTCCGCGGCCGATCGGGCGAGTCCGGCAATCGCCTCGCGGGCGTGGAGCACGTTCAGGTAGCCGCGCTTGATCGCGGTCTGGGCCTCGACCTCGCGGCCACCGCCCCGAGCAGACATCTGGATGGCCCGGCCGTGCTCGATCATCTGGAGGGCGCGGGCGCTGCGCTCCAGCTCGGTGACGAGTTCTTCCCGGATCCGGGCCCCGTCGGTCGGCGGATGGAAGGCGCGCGCCTCGTCCGCGTAGCGGGTGACGGCGTCGAGCGATGCGCTCAGGTCGTCGGCGACCGCGTCCGCGCCGAGCTGGCCGCGCCGGACCGCATCGATCCGGCCGCTGAGCTCGCCGAGCGAGGACTCGACGCGGCCGGCGAGATCACCAACCTGGCGACGGAATCGCTCCGCGTCGCGGGTCTCGGCGACGAACCGGCCGGCTCGCCGAAGCACGAGCCCGAACAGGATCAGCAGGATCAGGAACGCGAGCAGCGGCAGGACGAGGAGCGGCTCCATCTCGTTCGTGCCCCGGCCCGGTTCCGCCCGCCCGCCGCTCAGCCGGCTCGGGCGCGGAGGGCGGCGAGGAGCGCGGGCGCGACCTCGAACAGGTCGCCGATGACGACGACATCGGCGAAGTCGGCGATCGGCGCGTCGGGATCGCGGTTGACCGCGACGATCGTGGACGCGGTCTGCATCCCGACCTTGTGCTGAATCGCGCCGGAGATCCCGAGCGCGAGATAGAGCGCAGGCTTCACGATCTTGCCGGTCTGGCCGATCTGCTGGGCATACGGAATCCAGCCGGCATCGACCGCGGCCCGGGTCGCCCCGACCGCCCCGCCGAGCGCCTCGGCGAGTTCCTGGACGACCGTGAAGCCGTCCGGGCCGCCCATGCCGCGGCCGCCGGCGACGATGATCCGGGCCTCCTCGATCGGAGCGGCGGCGCCGGCCTCCTCGACCCGGTCGATGACCGTGACCTGGGGCAGTGCCAGCTCTCCGTCGACGGTCGTCGCCTCGACGGTCCCGGCGGCATCGGCGGTCGCGGCGGCGATGGCGTTCGGTCGGACGGTGACGATCCCGTGATCGGTGGTGAAGCGGCTGGTCGTTGTGAGCTTGCCGCCGAACACGCTCATCGCGACGACCGGCCCACCATCCGACCACTCGACGCCGACGGCGTTGACGAGGACGCCCCAGCCGCTGAGCGCGGACACGACGCCGGCCAGGTCGCGACCCTCGGGTCCGGCACCGGTCAGGAGGAGCGCGGGCTCCTCGCGCGCGATGAGAGCCGCAAGGCGCTGGCCGACGATCGTGCCGGCCGCGTGGTCGGCGGTGGCCGGCTCCGTGACCGCCAGGACACGCGGCACGAACGTCGCGAGCTCGGTGGCGGCTCCCGTCGGATCGGCCGCGATCACCACCCCGACAGCCTCGGTCCCGGCCTCGGCCGCGAGGGACCGGGCGAGCGTCGCAACCTCGGTGCTGATCTTTGCGAGGCTGCCGTCGATGGACAGCTCGCCGTGGACCCAGATCTGGCCGGCCATCAGATGATCCTCCGCTCGGCGAGGAATTCGACGACCTGGCGAGCGGCCTCGTCGGCTGGCTCACGGATCACCCGGGTCGCGGCTCGCGGCGGCGGCGCCTCTGACCCGAGGACCACCGTCGTGCTTGCTTCGCCGCCGAACGGCGCATCACCGTCGATGGGCACGTCGGCGAGGCTCTTGGTCTCCAGCGTCTTTGAGCGGGCGGCCATGATC